>NZ_JBMGJV010000019.1:0-73783 GCF_051025295.1 Candidatus Dedyshia acidiphila
TTTACCTCTTTGGTCCAACCCAACTTCGCCCTGACGACGTAGTTCTGGATATCGGTGCCTGCGAGGGGGCTTTCGCCGCGCGTGTGACGGGAAGAGTGAAGCGCGTTATCGCCGTCGAGCCCTCTCGCTTGATGTGTTCAACAATTCGTGCATTGTTCGAACTGCGGGGTCAGCCAACGCCGATTCTGCAGAATTGTTTGCTCGGCAGCCGGAACGGAAGCGCTTACTTTCTCGAGCACGATGACAATTCTGCAGGAGGAATGATTGTCGAACCTCAAAGCCCCGGATCTTATGAAATCCAGATCCACACGCTCGATGATCTAGTCGACTCACTAGATGTAAAACCGACGTTCATCAAGTGCGATGCTGAAGGCGCAGAGCCTGAGATCTTCTCTGGTGGAGCAACCTACCTGAAGAGGCATCGGCCGCTGCTGGCCATCACCACATATCACCATCCGGGAGACTACCGTGCCCTCCACGCGTTTCTGACCAATTTGGGATACAACGTGCTTGGCAAGGGTTTCCTTTACGCTCACGGAACACTCCTTGTTCAAATGATTCACGCCTGGTGAGCGCCAGGGTAAAACAGCGCTGATTCTCCACTTCCTAAGACTATTGCGTAAGATGGACCAGTTTTCGCTGGCCATTTACTCGAGCCGCTGAGGGAGCCGCGCCTAAGTAGCACGACCTGTCCACAGCATGGTGCTCTTACGAATCACTCACTCAGGTGAGAGATCAGGTGGAGAGCGGACAGCACGACTGTTGCACCACGTTGCGCAACCTGATCGGGCCCTCTTCGCCGTAACGAGGTGGGCAGAAACCTAGTTTGACAGTCGGACGCAAGTCTTTCATCTAGTGACCGGAATAGGTCATGGGTATGCAACCATGATTCTGCAAGAATGCACATGAACGCGTTGCGGCTCCTGTCAGCACGCGGGTGAACCGCCCTTCTGCTATTCGGCGCCAATCTCGAATGCTGCAATCGTACCACCGGCTTCTTCCCAGCTGGGCACAAGAACAGCAGACTCGACCGGGGTCTGGCACTTCCGCACCTTGCTCGTGGCGCCACTTGCCGGTAACGTCACACTGCTTCGTCCGTCTTGCATCCGAGTTCGACGGGGCAGCGGTCAGCTCGCAAGTTTCGATGACAATTCGTGAACCTGCATCCTCCGGGCGCCCACATTGCGGGTCTGCGCGTCGGAACGCGGAGCATCTGACGACAGAGCACCGAGTGACTGCTTAAGCCAGCTCGAAGCGAATGCAGCGCGTGCCTTCTCGCTAATCCCTCGGCCCACCTCGTCTCGATCGCGTTCGAGGTCATTGAGACGTTCCGTGTGCGATCGCGACCAGAATTGGAGAATCTGGAGAAGGTGCTAATCGAGGGCTTGCTATATCAGGGGCATAGGCAGTGTCGGACTGAAGGAAGCCGAACATCCAGCTGCCCGAGTTTGATTGTCCGCATCGGCGGGCCGGCAGCGCTCGAAGTGTCGGCGCCAGTGCAGTGCCACTGATGACAGGAGATGCTGAATAGGTTTAGTGGACATGCCACACAAGTGGCGAAAGGCAACGTGCTGGCCGGCGAACATGAACTCAGAAACTGCGCGCGACCCATCACATACTACACAGCTCAAGGTCTTTCACTTCAATGAAAGAACTTGAGCTGCCATTTGACAAACTCGTTGCCGGTGCCAAAAAGTGCCGCTACTTCTGCACCTTCAAGGGAAGGTTGAGTGACGCCTTGGCGTTGCCAGCCGATGCTTTGACGGTCACGGTGAAGGATGCGGAGTTGTTCGCGTTTGGCGTATAGCCGCACCCGGTCACGCCTACCATGCATGTAACGATCAAAAGCATAGCTGCCACCTTCTTATGTCGCCCGATTGCACAGAGGCCAAACATGCAAAGGCCCGCCAATCGAAACGTGCAGAGATAGCCGCTGGACGGGTCTTTGAGCATGGCGCTCTCATGTGTCTGTGCCACGGAGAGCTGGAGCGCTTTCGCCGTACCATCTTTTAGCGACACCGTCTCATTAATCACTGCGCAGCTTGGCGCATCAGCCGTCATACTGCCATCCGCGGCTGAAATGCTGCAGGTGAGAGTTACATTTCCCATGAAACCGTTCACTGGGGTCAAGACCAGATCTGCGGTAGCTGCATTTATCCCTGGCGACAACTGCAGCGCACCCGAAGCTGATGACAGTGTCACCGAAGGATGCGTATTGCTCACATCGACTCCGGTGCCACTCAGAGCAACAGTTTGCGAGAAGCCGGCGATGGAATCACTAAGGGTGAGCGTTCCAGTGCGCGCTCCCGGCCCGCTTGGGTCGAAGGTTACGGACACGACGCAAGAGGCTCCGCCAGCCAGAACGGGCCCACACGAACTGGTGTAGCTGAAGTCTCCCGTAACGGAGAAGACGATCTGCACATTCGCATTGCCCGTGTTGGTCACACTGATCTGCTGGGCAACACTCGGCGTTAACTCATCTTGCGCGGAGAAGACAAGCGTTCCAGGACTGACGGTGAGACTGGGGGACGACTGAGTGGGGATCGCGGAGTCGGAAAGACCGCTGGGACAATTAACTTGCTGAACGTTGTGTCTTCCGTCTGGATTGTAGACGAACTCGTAGTAAGCTCCCGGGCCGATAGCCACTGGTACGCCACCGCAGGTTAATACCGCTGGATGCCCATAAAAGCTCTGCCGTGTTCCGCCCCATCCCGTCCATGGATCAACGAAATTCGTAGCAGTGTCAGAACCCACAAAGAAATGCTGGCCACTAGACATTCCTTGGAAGTTGTTGTAATGATGCGGAGCGGTGTCCATGAGCACAAGGTAACTATAGTCGCCTACCCATGCGGTCCCCCCACCAGAAGTAGTGATCGTGAGTTGGTTTGGCGCCATACCTATAGGACCGCCGTTGGAGTACAGGTCCCCACCCCACCAGCACTGGCCATTACCGTAAGCATCAGGCCAGTCCTGGTGGCATTTGTTCCCAGAAATTACGCTTTGACCACCTATGGAGTACTCCCCGCGAAGAAAGCTCGGACCTCCAATTCCAACCTCAACACCGTCAAGATTCCCCGTCCACGTGTTGCCGATACCTACGTCATTCACTGCGTAGCATAGGCCACTCACCAGCGCCGGCGGAGATCCGGGATCTGTGGCGTTAGAGAATCCAGGTTGCCATGGCCCGATGTTCATCCAGGTGAGCTCATTCCCAAAGGCAATCCCACCGGCAGTAACAGCCCAGTCCGGTGCGTCTGCATCTGACAAACCTGATTGCCCGTTAGCTGTCCCCACGACTTGCTCTACGTTTCCGTTGGCGTCCATAAGGATCTGCCCCAGGGAGAAACGCGCGGGCACGTGAGGATATAAGGGGACGCCGCCATCAAGAGAGCCCGGTCTTAGATTTGCGAGGTTAGGATCCAAGCAGGCCGATAGTATGACGTTTTGTGAGAAGACACTGGCCCATGAGTCATTAAAGATCGCCTCTCGTGAGTGAAACTCTACCCGATTTGAAAGAATGCGCTCTTCTTGACCTTCGACGATGAGACCCATCCCGTCAGCCTGGAGAAGGTTTGATTGGATTAGGTTACCGCCGCCCCCCACGTGCATACTGCCAAGAAATGGATACTCTAATGAAGATCTGCTTCCTTTGACGAATGCACAGCCTGTACTGTACTGATTGTGACTGGCTTCTCCATCGAGCATTTGTAATTCCATCCCACCGAGGCGCCCTCTTATCTGAGAGGGATGGGCACACCACCACATGTCGACATTCGTACCAAAATTCCAGTCAAAGCTGTTGCTGATACCACCGAAGGTAGAAATGCCGGGCCCTCCAAAGAATCGTTCGTTGGTGTCTTGTACATGCACGCCACTCCCAAGCACTTGGATACCTATGTCTCCGGCTCCGGCCAAGCTCGCTTGCCCGCTCAAAGAGAAGCCTCGAATGCTCGCACCCGAGCCATTGACAATCAAGCAATCAGGCTGCTGGGGTTTGTCGGAAGTCGAGCAGCGTGTTTTGTTATCGGAGAGAAAGCCAGATGTATAGTCGATCACCAAGAGTGGCGACCCACCTGTCGCGGTGTTGTTACCGGAGTCTGTCTGCTGTATGTGGCATCCACCCGAGTAGTTCTCGGGAGTGTAACTCGAGCATACCAGGTCGACGTTTCCTGGGACGAGTAAGCGGCTTCCAGAGATAGGGTACTCTGCTGCAACAACCACTGTCGCGCGCGCACCTCTGTGGGCAATTCCCCAGCGGTACGCAGCCAGCATTGTCTGTTGCAGTGCGTTACCGGTCGATCCGTCCGTAGGATTCGCTACGCCACCATCGTACTGGACAGAAAGATCGCTAAAGATCCCATCTGGAGCGGACGCCTGAGCAGAAAGGCTGCCCGTGATCAGCGCGATCGGAACAACCAGGTGAATCAGTCTTGATCTTAGAAGGCGAAGACTGTAAGAGAGCGGAGCGAGGGTCCTCATCAAGCGCCGCGACAAGGATCTTCCTGTGTCCTGTCGCATGTCATGTCGTAGTGAGTCATATGATCCTCTGCACTGAGATCTGAAAGCAAATCTGCTTACGGGCATTTGTGAATGACGTCGTGTGAGCCGTGCGCCATATCTACAAGGCATCTATCGACAAAAACATTCTTTGCGTAACCGCAGAGGTAGGTACTTGAGGCGAGTAGACAGATGCTGATTCCCGGAACAGGGCATGGTACAGAAACGGGACGAGGGCAGTTACTGTGAGATGAGCATCATCAGTATGCAGGCGAGTCAAGCAGGCTAGCAGACCATTGCGGCTGGACTCCTGGAATTACATCCGACGATATGGTTCGCTGAAGACATAAATGGTCGCCAACGTTTGGCCGCCCGGCAGTAGCGTCTTCGAGGCGGAGGACACTTCATGGCTTCCGTATGCGACTGTGTTCTTGACGCAGCAGATCACTCCTGAATGCGTAGATCTCGTTGGAATCAGGGATGAATTGCCGCGTACGGCCGGTACCTCCTCCCATCCTCCACGTGCGAGAGGTTGGACGAGAGGTGACCTCGGGCTGCCCACATCGTCATCCTAGGCTTCATGCCCGAGTTGACCCGCATCAACCGCGAACATCCTTGATCTACAGAGTCGTCACATGCAATGGAAGTTCGACGCCGTTCGCGGGGAAGATCAGGGACAGTCAGGCCGGAGTCCACTGCAATTCTGGCGGCCGTTGAAGCTCGCGTAAGCTGGTGATCGGCTCGGAGGCGCGACGCAGGTGAGTGCACTCCCTGTGCACTACGGTTCGGGTAAGGAGCCAAACAATCGCGGCTCCCCCAAGCTTCACCAGGACCGGCGACGTTGCGCGACCTGATTGAAAGCGTTAGTCCTGGAGGGGATCCCTCTTTCCGTGCAGTTCCAATAGCACTTCTGTGACGATTCCCGAGAGCGACAAAGCTGTTCCAACTCGGCGCTTCGGGAACTTACTGGTCGCAAAAGATCTCCCTGGCTGCAGCGCAATCATTATAAATAGAAGCACTGCAGTAACTCACCAAAGACACGAATGGTGGTCTACGAGGATGTCCAAGGTTACGGAATTGAATAACTCAAGTTCTACTACACTCCGCCTCTGGTTGGTGTTAACGGAGATCGACGGCGATATCAGAAGTGACCTCGCGATGAGCCTTTTTGAAGGGTATGCGCATGCCGTTGTGAGATTTGAAGAGGCACGGACGTCTGCCGCGGAACCAGATGTCATGGCGCGCATATTGTTAGCATCAGGGCAGATGAGTGGTGACTACTCAGAGCTCGCTGCCTATATAAGAGAGATGCCAAGCAGACTCTCTCTGCTGAGAATAAGCGAGCAGGCGGTTTCGACCAACACTTTGGATTGCGCTTCGGCCTCTCGCCGTGTTCCCTACAACGCGACTTCTCGACTTCCTCTCTCAAGACAAACTGGTTCCTGCGTCTAGCCGCTGGCACAGGTGGTGACGATCAAGGTGGGTATGCAAAATCTGGGGAGATCGAAGCAACAGGAGTGGGACACACTTGTGGCTGTTAGCGCCGCGGCGGGACAGTCAGCGCCTAAGTTCCGACACCGCAGGATCGGGTCTGCCGACATATCCGAGTCGCGCCGCAGCGGACCTTCTCCAACGTCAGTAGTCCTCCAGCGTGACGGGCTTATCACTGCGAACGAAACGCTTATTGCTCGTTCGCATAGGAATGTCTGAAGCCCCATTGCCTGGACCGACCTCACGCCCAACCTCGGTTCAGGTGTCCAAGGCTACGATGCTGTGCCGCTCCAGCCCTCGGCTTCGGTCACGCGCGCGGTATGTCGTCGCTGTCCGGCGCTCGGCTTGTGCAGCATCTCGTGCGCGGTCTCGTGGACGAGGGTCGAGAACTCTTCCGCCTTCGTCTGACCGGGGAGGATGGCGATACGTCCGCCGCGCCGGACACCAGGTCATAACGAGTTCTTAGCGCCTGGAGAAGTGTTGCAGAGTGTTCCCCTGAAGTAGTTGCAGCTATGGCGCTCGTGGAGCTTAAGCATCGGCCTAGTCGGGGCGACATACGTCCGGGCATCTGGATGTGAAAAGAGGTCGCTTGGCAGCTTTGGGAATCGAAGATGGGATACGCACTCTCAACCGGCCGCAAGGAACTGGTGAACCATCGACACGGCTGTTGCGCCATCTTCGACTGCAGTCGCACATCGCTCCACTGAGTTGTCGCGTACGTCTCCAGCTGCGAACAGTCCTGGGCGGCCGATCTCCATATGAAAGGGCCGACGCTTACCTCGCGAATAGTGATCCGGGAGACAGGCCTCGCTCAAACAGCTGGTGAGCCGGAGCTCCTTCCTGCGGGCTGGACAAAGCGCAGAACCTTCTCCACAGGGAGACGCGAGGACGCCGCTTGAGGCGTCGATATCCGAAGTCTCAGCTCTCGCAGGACCGGTTCTGCGCTGGGTTGGGGCGCTATTCGGCAATTCGAAGAGCCAGCAAGCTAGGTCAGGTCTGTGCTTACGTCGGATAACAGATACTAGTTTTTGCTAGCTGGGACGCGCGAATGCTGCGGAAGGGCGTCAGCCTCTAACAAGTCCATACGCTGAGTCAGGCCGCCTTCAATGGTGTAGACGTTCCACACCTCTATGTCCGAGACAACCTTCCCTTGGAGATTCTGAACAGCTGGTGAACCCTGACGTCTGTTTGTATTCTCCCGTACGATCACTTCTAGCACTTCTACGTGAGGGTCAAATGCAGCCCATTGGCGAGTCCAGTATTCACGAATATCCCGCTTACCTTCTCTGAAGCCTCCTGTGCATTCAACAAGAGAGACGAGATAGCACCGTGGCCCACGTGACAGAAAACGTTAGCTGGCCCAAGGCTTCTGAAGCGGGCCGTGTCATACACATAGACAACCGAGAAATTGCGGCGATTTCCGTGGATTAAGGCTTAGCAACGATGGAGGTATCGTAAGCAAGGATTTCTGAAAAGAGGTTGCTTTGGTCTGTGCTGACGACCCGATTCGGTGGGCGGCCACTTGCCACCATTGTGGTTATTCATACTGCGGACTGATCCGAAGAATTGAGCGGACAGACTTCTGGTCAAAGCCGATTGGGCAACTTCCAAGCCCTTCTCCACGGCCGCAAGCATCAATAGCATCGCCGCGAGTGAGGTGGACCGGATCGCCTCCACTCGAGCCAACTCTTGATTCTTGGCGTAGAGGTTTTCAGCCATTGCTATGCAGGTCTCCGCGATTGCTGGTTGCAACGTGCCTGACCGCACGGACGCCTGCAGGATGGGAGGCACGGTCTTATGAGCCTCGAGATCGCCAAGGATCACCACGAGTACGCCTGCGAACATGCCCAACGGACGCTCGATCCCGGCTCTGCACGCAAGATTTCGGGCGCGCTTCGCTGGGTTCTTCCGCTACTTGCCGTGGCGTGGCGCTGGGACTCTCGCTAGCGCGCTGAATTTCCCTTCTCGAACCCCCTTCTGGTCATTGTTCACTGCTGCGCTGCGCGCACAATTGTGGCGATGCCCTTCACGTTAATCGAGAACTGATGATCGAAAGCTTCAATGTCGGCGGACGGGTCGCTAACCGAACCCGTGACGAACGTGCCCGCATTGTTCACGATAATGTCGAGGCGACCGAATAGGCGGTGGGTCCGCAGTACGAGCTCTTTAACCTGCGCGCTGTCGGCCTGATCAGCGTGAAGAGCTATCACTCGCTTCCTGTACTGTCCAGAGTGAGCGCTAGCTGCTCCGCGATCTCCTTAGACGAAACATAACTGAACGCAACGATCGCACCCTCTGCAACAAGGCTCTGGACGATAGTGGCACCAATACCCGCGAGCCCCCTGTCAACAGCGCTACCTTGTCTGATAGGCCTTGCACAATTCGTCTCCTGTCCGCGCGACCAGTCTGCAACGACTACACCCAGTGAGCCGCTCTAATCCGATGCCTATAAGTGTAAAGCTCCGTACAGCTGCCGGCTCCGAGGAGCAATTGAGATGGCTGCGTTCTTACGCCTCCAACTCACAACAAATGGAAGACAAGCTGCGAGTGATGCTTCTCATCATCATTGCGACGAGCCTGGACTTTTCGAAATGCAAATAAGCCGCTGAACGTAAGCTCACCGACACCTGCTTCACTTCTGCAAACTCGAGCAGGCGTCCACCCGCGTGCCACCGACAAGGGCGCAGGTCCTTGGAGAGACGCGTGAACAGACGTTGTCTTCCGTCACGCACGGCTGTGGGCGTTCACTGCAGGTAGCAGCCCAGGTATCCCCCCCACCCATGACGCCTACGTGGCAGTCATCGGGGTCGAGTGAACAGGCATTCGTCGTCTTCTTGATACACACCTGTGAGGTGGTCCGCGTCATGACCTGTATGTCTGAATGCTCTTTCACCATCGAGTTCGTGAGCCCTTCGAACGCGCGCCGGACGCCATCGGTTGATTGCAGCCGCGTTCGCACATCCGCCGATTCATAGCTCGCCATGTAGACGAACCACTTCTCGCCCTTGGCCGCAGGCGGCCCGTTCTTGTTGTATGCCGTCGTATACGGACCGAGAAATCCGGTCGGGTTTGGATAGATGGCGAAGCGGTACGTTTCGACGCCCTGCTTTTTGAGAGTGTCGAGATAATTTTCAGCCGCAGCAGGGGCGTCCGCGCTGGAATCAGGGAAGACCAGCAACCCCAATTCGAGCACCTGCGAGCCGGATTGGGCCAGTGTGTGAAGGTCGAAACGAGAATCGAGCGGCTTGACGAAGATCAAGGTCATGTTGAGTGTCTTCAGCCAGTTCGCGGCAACGGGCGTCGAGAAGAGCATATTGCCCATGTCCTGCCATTTTTGCTGATTCTCCCACCACGTCATACCCGTCCAGGTGCCTGCGCCCGTGTTCTCAGGAAGGCCCCATGTCGAATGCCACTCGCGCTCCACAAGTGGGCCTGGCTGCGCACTCAACATCGCGATGAACTGCGAGCGCCACTTGAACATCTCCAGCTTGTCGGATGTCGTACGGCGCAGCGCGATCTCCAGCATGGGGCCCGCGGGAAAACCTCCCACGCCGTCTTTGATGTCACGCCAGTTCGCAGGTAGCTGGGTCGATTCTGTGTCCGACGAAGAGCTCTGGGCCAATGCAGTCGACGGCCCAGCGAAGATGCTAAGCATGACAGCAAACGCCGAGACGAATCGTGAGACATCCCGCCATGAGCAACCACCAGCTGATTTTTTATTCCACATAACACTCTCCTAGAGACCGTTCCGTGTCACTTGGAGCTGCTCCGATCGCGCTTTTGGCAGCCGACTTCCATCCGGGACTCAACTAGCAACGCAGGCCCGCGCCATGGCTCAGGGTCATGGCATTCTGCATCCGAGATCGCCTCGACAGTATGAGCACTCGGACTTCTTCGGCCCGAGATCACCATCCAACTGATCATCTACACTTCTTTTCCCACTGAAGCGTCATGCTAGCACACTTTTACTTGACGTCAAGGTATACTCGCGTCGAGTGGCAGGGAGGAAAGAGCGACTATGAAGAGAAGCAATGAGGAGATAGTGAAAGAGCTTCTCGAAGGTGCGACGGACAAGTCTGTCGTCGACCGCCTGATGGCGGAGACTTCCGTGTACGTCTCGCTCACATTCGAGAATCCAGAACTCAACAAATTGATGCCCTGGGCCGGGACACACAAGGATGGAAGAGAGGGGGTCCTTTACACCTTTCGAACACTGAACACGTTCTGGCACATCGACGATTTCACCATCAGAGATATCTTCAGCTCAGGTGAAAATGTGGCGGTGTTTGGCACCTTTACTGTTCATTCCAAACGTCTGGACAAGATCTTTGTCTCTCCCTTTTCTGTTCATGCGAAAGTTAAAGACGGTCAGGTGTTCTACATGCAGTACCTGGAAGATACCTTCGGCACCGGCTCCACCTTCCGAGCAAATGGCGTGTGGACGTTCGCCGGCGATCCAAGTGGTGCGGACGTACAGGTAGGCGATTAGAGCACCTGCTTAGCCACAAGGGCCGCGAGGGGAGGCTGTTCGATCTCCGCTGGAAGGCCACCACTGACCGCGCACGTCCTCAAGACCACACAGGCAGGTTGAGAGATACTCGAGACAGCATGAGATCGTCTCTGTCTGCCTGCCTGTTCGCGCTGTCCTGCGCGCTTCCCTTGCTTCCCGCGGCCCGTTGCTTCTGTCAGGCATCCCACCAGCATCGCGGTGAGGTCCAGGTAAGCGGCAACCAACTCCTGCGGGACGGTCAACCCTGGATCCCGCATGGCTTCTACCAGATCGCTTTCGAGGTAGCACCCGCAAACCTGGCACGCGCGGACCAAGCTTTCTGGGCGACAGCCTACAGCCACTACTCACCGGACGAGTATGCGGAGATGCGCAACGCCGGCGCCGATTCCGTCCGGATCCAGATCGCCCAAGCAGCCGCAGATCCAGAGAGCCCAATCTACGACCGCTCTTTTCTGAGCAAAGCACTCAGTGCGATCCGTGCAGCACGGGCTGCCGGCCTCACCGTCATGGTTTGTGTGCAGGACGAGTCACACGTTCCCGGAGAAAAGGCTATCGATCTTCCCGGCGATGGCACGCGCCGCGTCTGGAGAGAGATCGCTCCGCAGTTCGCAAATGATCGCGGCGTCATGTTCGAGTTGTTGAATGAGCCTCGTCCCCAACCCAACCCGCAGAATTGGAGAAACTGGAAGGCAGCGATGACCGACACCCTGCGCACGGTGCGCGAGACGGGCGCTCGCAACGTCGCCATTGCCGACGGTCTTGGTGTGGGGCAGGTGATCGACGGCGCACCCCTGCTGGACGACCCGCAGGTTGCTTACGCCTCTCACCCTTATGCGCTCCGGCAGTACGGCCAGACTCGTCAGGCATGGGACCAGAAGTTCGGAAACTTCTCACGCAGGGCCCCGGTGATCATCACGGAGTGGCTGTCGGGCAGCTACTTCTGCAACGCAGACACACCTGAATCGACAGTGCAATTTCTGCAGTACCTGCAAGAGCACCGAATCGGGCTCGAGATGGGAATATGGGACTGGGCTCCCCGGGGCTTTGGCAGCGTTCGTCAAGGTTTTCCGAATGCGCGGTTCTCAAGCTACCGCGGCCTCTCATGCCACGAGCCGTTCTTCGGGTCCGGAGCCGTGATCGAAAAGTGGTACACCACCGGCATTCCGGCAAAACAGCCCGAATGACATCACGACGACGAGATTCGTAACGATCACATAATGCGATGAGCCGCAGCAGAAGGAAGGCGGAACCAGTATGAAGTTGATCGCCATTGAAGAGCACTTCCTGACAGCTGAGATTCGTGCGGCTTGGGCATCATCCGCGATCGGACAAGAAGGCACCGCGGCTTTCGACCTGGGAGACATCGAGGAACGGCTCAATGACCTGGGACACGGGCGAATCTCCCTGATGGACGAAGGCGGTGTGGATGTCCAGGTGTTATCTGTGACCACTCCAGCCCTGCACAACCTTGAACCGGAACAGAGTGTGGCGCTGGCGCAAAGCACGAATGACCGGCTCGCTGCTGCCATATTGAAGCACCCGACACGATTCCAAGGCTTCGCGACATTGCCGACTGCGGCGCCGCAACAGGCGGCAAGCGAGTTGGAACGCAGCGTTCAAACCCTTGGATTGGTTGGAGCGATGCTCTGTGGCCGCACGCGGGATAAGAACTTAGACCATCCGGAGTTCCGGCCGATCTTCGAAGCTGCCGCAAGGCTCGGCGTTCCGATCTTTGTGCATCCCCAGATTCCACAACGCGCTGTCAGGGAGATCTACTACTCAGGATTCGGAGATCCAATCGACACTGCATTTGCGACGTTTGGCTTGGGTTGGCACTATGAAGCTGGGATCCAATTCATCCGATTGATGCTGGCGGGCGTCTTTGACATCTTCCCAGATCTACAGATGATTCTCGGTCACTGGGGTGAAGTCGTTCTCTTCTATCTCGAACGGCTGAGCTCACTCGCGCGTGTCGCAAGACTGCAAAGACCCGTAATGGACTATGTGCGGCAGAACTTGTACATCACGCCGAGCGGGATGTGGAGCCACCCTTATTTACTCCGAACGCTTGAGATCGTTGGTCCAGAGCGAATTCTCTTCTCTACCGACTATCCTTATCAGTACCGTCCGGGTAAGCCGGGGCGAACTTTCCTGGAAGAAACCACCCTTTCTCCCGAGCAGAAGCAGATGTTTGCTCATGGAAATTGGCAGCGGCTGATTGGAACGCGCGTCGTTCCCAGACACGCTGAGCATAGCTCAGAGTCTCTCCGTGACCTGCCAACGGAGTGACCAGCAGCCAGGACCGTGCGACTCCATGATTCCCGAACATCCTCTTGTGCTAGAGAGCAAGGCTGGTCTCCTCGACCCGTAGCCTCAGCATGGCGGTGATCCTGGGACGATCTTAGACGGCTAGGGAGCGCGCTTCTAGGCCCGGAGCGAAAGCCAACGAACGCCGGCAGAGGTTCGCATTCAATGGCTTCCAGATGGAAGTGGCCAGGATTCAACGCAAACTTCACCGCGGAAGCGGGGGGCGCCATCCCAATTCCCTACAGGTCGAGAACGCGCAAACCTCGCCCTTCCCTCCCCCCTCTTTTTTCCTGGTCTGCAGAATTCGTCACTTTCTCTGACTCGGTTCACCCCGCCAGCAGCATCAAATTTGTCGCAGCCTCGTTTTTGGCGTGCGCAAATCGACCGGCAGTCTGCAGACAGCATGCGCCGGATCGGACTTACTGAACTTCCTACCGTGGCGCATTGCCGCGGTGGTAGTCTTTTCCGTTCAATGCAAGCGCTTTCAACGCTACTCTGCAGCCTTTTCAGGAGAGTCAATGATGCCCCCCGCATACTCACCCCTGTCCCGGGCCACGTCTCGGACCCCGTCTTCCTTCCTCCACCGCATCGCACCCCTTTCCTGCGTTCTGCTGTTCCTGCTGCTCGCCGTTCCCGGTTTCGCCCAGTTCAGCGCGAGTGTCCAGGGCACGGTGACGGATCCATCCTCCGCCGTGGTGCCAAATGCCACGGTTACGATCACGAATATTGAAACCAACCAGCAGGCGACCACCCAGACCGATCCCTCTGGCACCTATCACTTCGAGAGCCTCGGCCCCGGCAGCTATCAGATTCAGGTGAACGCGGCCGGCTTCGGCCCGCAGAGCGTTCCGGTCACCCTCCAGACAGCCCAGCGCGCCGGCGTGAATGTCACGATGCGGGTCGGCGGGTCCAGCAGCCAGGTGCAGGTGAACGCCACACCGCCCGCGCTGAATCCGGAAGAGAATCGCGTGCAGACGACGCTCGATACCGAGCAGGTGCGCACCCTGCCGTTGCAGAATCGTGGCACGCTCAACCTGGTGAATGCCGCACCCGGCGTTGGCGGCTACTCGCAGAATCTAGACAACTTCCAGAACGAGCAGACTCCGCAGGCTAATGCAAACGGCCACTTCTTCGGCAGTAATCTGTACGTCATCGACGGCATCGAGAGCGACAGCAACATCACCGGCGGCACCAACAACATCACGCCAAACCCGGACTCACTGCGCGAGATCTCGCTGCAGACCAACACATTCGCGGTGGATTACGCAGGGGGCGCCGGCGTTACCACCGAGCTCACCACCCGCTCCGGCGTCAACAAGTTCCACGGCACCGGTGAGATCAGCTACTACAACCAGGATCTGCAGGCGCGCTACTTCTTCACCGCGCCGAACAGTGCCATCCAGCCCTACCGCCGCTTCGAGTACGCCGCCACACTGGGCGGTCCCATCTATAAGGACAAGACGTTCTTCTTCGCCTCGGTGGAGAAGCTGGCGTCGTTGCAGCCGAATGGCACCAACTTCTTCGCCAATGAGGATCCAGCATTCGTCTCGCTTGCGCAGCAGCGCTTCCCGAACACCACCGGCACACAGATCTTGACCAGGTTTCCCGCCGTCGGGATCAACTTCCAGAGCGTGAAGTACTACACCTCGCCTGATCTGGCGACGCAATGCTCCACGCCCACCGGCGCCTGCAATGTTCCGTTCATCGACAACGTCAACCAGACGACGGCGCCGTTCAACAACGGCCTGCAGTACAGCCTGCGACTGGATCAGAACTTTCGCGGCGGCCGCGACCGCATCTACGCCTACTACTTCAACATCAACCACCAGGTCCAGACGATCGACCCGCGTCCGGCCTTCAACAGCGTGACGGGCACCTTTAGTTCGCTGTACTCGATCAACTACACGCACGTGTTCTCGCCCAGCCTGCTGAACGAGGCTGCGTTCGGCTACAAGCGTGTATCCGGCGCGCGCAACGCTCCTGAACCTGCAGTGCCTGAGCTCGCGCTCAATAACAAATACGGTGTCGGCGCCAACGGCAACCCCGCCTTCGGCGGCGGCTTCGGCCCTGGCAACTTCGCCCAGCACCAGTACACGTGGCGCGATGTCGTCACCTTTGTGCGCGGGCGCCACGATATCCGCGCCGGCTTCCAGGCTTCGCATGGCAACGACTCCGCCGACTTTGCCGGCAACTACGCGCGTCCCAGCTTCTCGTTCAACAACGGACTCGCCGATTTCGTGCAGGACAAGGTCTACCAGGAGAGCGGCGTCGCCTACGATCCGCTGACCGGGCAGGTCAAGCCCTTCCAGTTCGGGGTCCAGGGCAACAACTTCGGCGCGTTCGTGCAAGACAACTGGAAGCTGAAGGCGAACCTCACGCTCCAGCTCGGTCTGCGCTGGGATGATTTTGGCAATCCGCAAGGTTTCAAATACCGCACCTACACGTTGATCTCGAACACGATCCCGGTGCTCTCGACCAAGCTACTCAGCCCCGGACAGATCGATGCGCAGTTCGCCAACGCCTCGATCCGCGTCAGCAAGAACGTGTTCAATGGCAGCCTCAACAACAACTGGTCGCCGCGCATCGGCTTCTCCTGGGCGCCCGGCACCTCCGGCCGCATGACGGTTCACGGAGGCGCCGGCCTGTACCGCGACCAGATCAGCCTGGGCCAGGTCGTGGACCAGCTCCGCGGCAACCCGCCAGGCTGGGTCACGCCCAATTTCGGAGTCAACACCGGCAACCCGACGCAGCCCATCTACAGCTTCGGCACCAGCAATGTTTACCCCTACGGTTACATTCTGCCGGCCTTCCAGTCCGGATCGCTCGATGCGCACGGCGGCATCGTCGGGTCGGCGAGCGCGGTGCAGGGCATCGATCCGAACATCACCACTCCTCCCACCTTGAACTACGCACTGGGCATCAGCCAGCAGCTCGGCCTGAACGCGATCGCTGGCATCACCTACACCGGGTCCTACTCGTGGGACCAGCTCTCCGGCACAGACTTCAATCGCAGCGCCGGCGATCTGATCCGCAACAACGGCAGCCCCAAGCGCCTGAACCCCAGCTTCGGCAGCCTGATCTATGCGGGCAACTTCGACCAGGGCAACTACAACAGCGTCATCTTCTCGCTGCAGCAGCGCTATAAGACGGTGGACTACCAAGCCTCCTACACCTGGTCGCACGCACTGGATTACGGCACCTGCAGCACGCGGTACGTGTACAACAACGGCCTGGACTGCCCACCTGACCAGCATGGCCTGGGAACCAGCTACTACGGCAGCTCCTCCTTCGACCAGCCGAACACCTTCAAGCTCTCCGGCTCTTATCAGATCCCCTCACCGAACCAGCGGCTGCTCAAGATCGTGGCCGGCGGATGGCAGACGACGCATCTGTTCGTTGCGGAGTCAGGGACACCCTGGACTGCTGTAAATTACAACTCCTGGGGAGGCGGCGCCGACGATGGCGGTCTGCTGGTCGACGGTCGCTTCACCAGCGTGACTGCCGGCGACTACAACGCCGACGGCAATGCTCAGGACTTTCCGAATGTGCAGCCAAACATCCGCCATAAGTTCACCCACAGCGACTACAGCCGGAAGGGCGGTGTGTTCGGTCGCGACATCAACGGCGAGCCAATCGGCTTCAGTGCGCCACTGCCCGGGACCGAGGGCAATGAGCACCGCAATACCTTCCGGAATCCGGGCGTGTTCGAGTGGGACGCGAGCGTGCTCAAGAACAATCCACTACCGTGGTTCGGCGGGGAAAAGGCCAACCTTCAGTTGCGCGTGGACGGCTTCAACGTGATCAACCACACCAACTTCGGCACGGTGGATTACAACATCGGCTCCGGCACCTTCGGCCAGGCACTCTCCAGCCTGCAGCCGCGAATCATTCAGCTGGGCGCCCGGTTCGAGTTCTGAAGCACTGATTCAGAACTCTCTCCGAGTGACATCCGTACAAAAGCCGCGCCAGGTTCGCCTGGCGCGTGCTGTTTGTAGACAATAGGCACAACATGCCGTCGCTCCTCCAGCCCCCGGCCGTGATATGCATCTCTCCCGAGGCGCACCGCCGACCGAGCACTCGCCCCGCATGGCAAGCGTTGATCTTCAGGCGTGTGCAGATGTGCGCGATCGCACTCGCGTTCGCCATGTTGGCACGCACCTCGTCTGGCCAGACACAATCCCCAGGAACGCCCGAGCAGTTGCTCACCGAACATCAGTACGCGGCCGCGCTCAGCAGCGCCGAACGTGCCTTGGCTGCACATCCGGGCGACGCTCACTCCTCGATGGTGAAGAGCCTGGCGCTCGCTGGCCTCGGCAGAAATGCGCAGAGCCTGGCGAGCTTCGACCAGACCTTGCGGCTGACCCACGACAGCGTTCCGGTGCTTGAGGCCGCCTCCCAGGTCGCCTATCAGGCGCGCGATGCGCGAGCCGCGACGTATCTCAATCGCCTGCTTGCCCGCGACCCTGCCAACCAGGTGGCTCACGCTATGGCGGGCGTGCTCGCGTACGAGCGCCACGACTGCCCGGCGGCCAATGCTCACTTTGTTCACGCGGGCACCGCGCTGCGCGGCAACGTCGAGGCAGAGATGCAGGAGGGCGATTGCCTGCTCTCGACGGGGGACACCGGCCCGGCTGTCCTGCTGTTCGAGCGCCTCGCTGCGGAACACCCGGATCGTCCGGAGCTCGAGTACGACCGCGCGGTCGCTTACGTGCAAGCTGGTCGATGCCGCGATGCCGTTCCCGTCCTGCAGGCGCTCGATGCAGCGGGCCAAGGTATGCATGGCGACACGGTGAACCTGCTCGGTGCGGCCTACAACTGCGACCACAAACTCGAGGATGCGATTGCGGCCTATCGGCGTGCAGCGCAGCAGAACCCCCACGACGAACGCAACTACATCGACCTGGCCACGCTCAGCATGGAGCACGAGTCCCCTGCCGCTGCACTGGACATCCTGAATGCGGGCATCGCGCAGAATCCGGAGTCCGCAGCCTTGATCGCGCTGCGTGGCGCCGTTCGCGCCCAGACCGGAGCCAATGATGCCGCCACTGCAGACTTCGAAGCCGCCGATCGCCTGCAGCCCTCACGGCTCTACGGAGCGGTCGGGCTCGGCGTTCTGCTTCGCGACAGTAGCAAGTTGCAGCAGGCCGAGCACTTACTCCGGACGCGGCTGCGCTCGCACCCGGCTGACCCCACGCTCCACTATCTGTTGGCGGACGTGCTGGTGCGCGAGGGCGCCTCTTCCGGCGAGGCACGCTTCAACGAGGCGCATCGGCTGCTGAAGCGCGCCATCACGCTCGATCCCACGCTGGCCGTTGCCTACGGTGAACTTGGCAAGCTGGACCTGAAGACCGGGCACACCGAGGAGGCGATCGCTGAGCTTGAAAGCGGCGTGCGCTACGACGCGAACGATCGCACATCGCTCAACCAATTGGTCGCTGCATATCGTCGCATAGGACGGACCGAAGACGCAGCACGCGTCGCCGCCCGCCTGGGCAGCGCCGTTGAACACGATCGCGCAGAGCAAACGGAGCGCAACCGCGTCCACCTGACCACTGCGCCACCACAAGCAGCCGGCTCGGCGACCGCACGAGACTAGATGCCGACTCGCAGACAGACCCTCCAGGCATTGCTGGGGACCGCCGCTTACTCCGCCGCCTCCGCTCTCTTCGGCCAAGGCGTGGCGACGCGCAAAGTGAAGCCGCAGGCGCGTCTCCGAAGCACCGCGCCTCCCTTTGGGGCTCGATTTACGGACGTGGCCCAAGCTGCTGGCCTGCACGCTCCCGTCATCTACGGAGACCCGTCGCACAAGGACTACATCCTCGAAGCGATCGGCTGCGGCTGCGCCTTCTTTGACTACGACAACGATGGCTGGCTGGATATCTTCCTGCTCAGCGGACAGCGCCTGGGCGAGACACCAGGCGGCACCACCAACCGGCTCTATCACAACAATCGCGACGGCACCTTCACTGACATCACACACGATGCGGGCCTGGAACACGTGGGCTGGGCCTGCGGTGTCTGCGTGGGTGATTACAACAACGACGGTTACGAAGACCTGTTTATCACCTACTGGGGTCAAAACAAGCTCTACCGCAACAACGGCAACGGCACCTTTGCCGAGGTCACCGGGCCGGCCGGCCTGCTGTACGAAGGCAAGAAGCGGTGGGGAGCAGGATGCACCTTCGTCGACTACAACCGTGACGGGCACCTCGATCTTTTCGTCTCCAATTACATCGACTTCGATATGCAGAACGTGCCGAAGCCCGGCGCCAACGTGAATTGCAATTTCCGCAGCATCCCTGTGAACTGCGGCCCTCGCGGCCTGCCCTACGGCCGGCATTGGTTATATCGTAACAACGGCGATGGTACGTTTACGGACGTCAGTGACGCTGCCGGCGTCAGCCGCGTGAAGGAGACCTACGGACTGACCGCCGTGGCCGCCGACTTCGACGATGATGGCTGGCCGGATATCTATGTCGCCTGCGACTCGGTACCCAGCGTGCTCTTCATGAACAACCACGACGGCACCTTCCGTGAGGAGGCGCTCGCGCGTGGCGTGGCGCTGAGCGATGACGGCGTGGAGCAGGCCGGGATGGGTGTGGGCATCGGCGACTACAACCTCGACGGACGGCTCGACATCTTCAAGACACACTTCAGCGACGACACCAGCGTGCTCTATCGCAACCTGGGCAAGGGCAACTTCGACGACGCGACCGAAACCGCGCACTTGGCGGTGGAAACACGCTTTACCGGATGGGGCACCGGGATCGTCGATCTGGACAATGACGGGAACCCCGATCTGCTGCTGGTCACCGGCACGGTGTATCCGGAGGTGGAGGCCAAGCTGCCGGCGTACCCCGCGAAGACGCCGCGCGTCGTGTTTCGCAACCTCGGCAACGGCCGCTTCGACGAGCTTGTCGCGGAGGCTGGTCCCGGCATTGCTGCTGCTCACTCCAGCCGCGGCGCTGCCTTCGGCGACTTCGATAATGACGGAGACATCGACGTCCTTGTGGTCAACCTGAATGAGCCGCCGTCGCTGCTCCGCAATGATCTGCCACGCGGCGCAGGCACGCACTGGATCAAGGTGAAGCTGATCGGACGAACCTCAAACCGGTCTGCTATCGGCGCGCGTGTCACTGCGCGATACGCCGGCAAGCGGCAGGCACAGGAGGTGCTCAGCCAAAGCAGCTTCTTCTCAAGCAACGACCCCCGACTGCACTTCGGCCTGGGGCACGTCACGTCAGTTGACCTCACCGTGCGCTGGCCAAACGGAAACGAACACGTCTACGCCGCCGTGCCCGCGGACCAGATCGTCACCATCGATGAGCGCGATGGCCTCCGCATGCAGGCGGCCGGGAAGACCGGGACGGCGGAGAAGAAGCGGTAGCCAGCCGTTGCCGCCGCTCTGGATCCACTTCTTCCCTGCACCCGGTGAGGATGGTATCTATCAGCATGGCAGGGGCGGAGTGACAGTCGCATTTGACTCAACTTCGGAGTGCAGAGCATCATAGTGAAGCGCTGTCTGCTGCGACTGTCCTTTCAAACGTGATGTATTCGGCTAAATTCGCGCGGGTCCTGGTAACGCTACTATGCGTGCTTTTGGCCGTGTTCATGACAGTTGAGATAGCCCATCATCACCCGGCGGGAGTCCCCGACGGCGCTCCGACTCAGTGTCAGTTCTGCGCGACAGCTCACGTCGCCATCGCCAGCCAGCCCTCGTGGCTGACGAGCTATGTGCTTCACCTGATCGGTATCGTCTCCATTGGTGAGACCTCCCGCGGCTCCCGTACCGTGGTGCAGACCGCGTTCATCCGTCCGCCCCCCGTCGACCCTTCTTTCGCCTAAGAAGCATTTCGACATTCAGGTTTCGTAACCTCTTGGGGGTTCGTGTATGCACTCGTCTTTGGGACGTGCCGTTCATGTTTTTCTCCTCTCTTTCCTGTTCCTTTCCATCCCTGCGCTGCTGGCGCAATCCAACTCGGGCGTACTTACGGGCACGGTCACGGACCCTGGCGGGGCCATTCTCCCCGACGCCACAGTCACCGTACAGAACCCGGTCAGCGGACTCATGCGTACCGCCACGACCGATAGCGCCGGGCACTTCCAGTTCACGAATCTGCCGTTCAACGCCTATCACCTCACGGCGGAGGCGAAGGGATTTGCGGCGGTCGCCAAAGACACCTCGATTGAGTCCACGGTACCGGTGGATCTGCATGTCGCATTGAAGATTGCCAGTGCGTCGACCACCGTCACGGTCGAATCGAGCGATCTGGTGCAGGACGACCCGACGTTCCGGACCCCGGTCGATCGCAATCTCTTCGCGAAATTGCCGCTCGAGAGCCAGTCCTCCACCCTCAGTTCACTTGTCACGCTGGCGTCCCCAGGCGTCGCGGCTGATTCGAACGGTCTCTTCCACGGCCTTGGCGACCACGCGTCGAACTCCTTCTCGGTGGACGGTCAGCCGATCACGGATCAACAGAGCAAGGTCTTCTCAAACCAGATTCCCTCCAATGCGATCCAGTCGATCGAATCGATTCCCGGTGCTCCTCCCGCCGAATATGGAGGTAAGACGAGCCTGATCATCAACGTCACCACGCGCTCTGGCCAGGGCATGAACACGCCGCACGGCGAAATCACCACATCGTATGGCACCTTCGGCTCGGTCACGGGCGGCGCGAATGTGGGTTACGGCGGGACGAGGTGGGGTAACTTCTTCGAAGTAGACGGCCTCAACACCAGCCGCTTTCTGGATCCTCCCGAGTTCAAGGTCTTCCATAGCAAGGGCAATGAGCAGAACCTGTTCGATCGCGTGGACTATCAGTTCACGCCGAAGGATTCGGCTCACCTGAATTTCAACTACAGCCGCTCCTGGTTCCAGAACCCCAATTCGTACGACAACTACGGCATACAGAACGTGCTCAGCGGGGGAACGACGGCATCGCCCGTGATCGGTTTCGTGGGCGATACCGATCAGCGCTCAAAGATTCAGACCTTCGACATCGCCCCGCTCTATACGCGTGTCATCGGCGCCGATGCAGTGCTCAACTTCGGTGGATACGTTCGCAAAGACTCCTTCCACTACTACCCCAGCGCCAACCCTCTGGCTGATCTCGGACCACTTCAGAGCGAAAGCATCACGCAGGCTCGCACGCTGACCAACGCCGGACTGCGCACCGACTATACCCTGCAGAAGGGCCGTCACACGATCAAGGCCGGGGCCACGTATCAGCAAACATTTCTGCGAGAGCACGATGACATCGGTTTGATCAACTCCACGCTGAATGCTCCTTGCGTCGATAGCGACGGCAATCCTATCAGCGGACTCACCGATCCAGGGCAGTGCGCCGCATCCGGCTACGCGCCGAACGATGGCTCAGACCCGAACGTGGCTGCGACACCGTTCGATCCAGTGCTGCTGCCCTACGACTTGACACGTGCCGGCAGCGAGTACAAGTTCTTCGGCCACACCGACGTGAAGGAGCTGGGACTCTACATCCAGGACCAGATCAAGGCCGGTGACTGGGTGTTCAATCTCGGCATGCGTGGCGACCTCTACAACGGACTCACAGTCGCTCGCCAGGCGGAGCCACGACTCGGCGTCGCTTACAGTGTGCGGCCGACGAACACTGTGTTGCGCGTTTCGTACGCGCGCACACTGGAGACACCGTTCAATGAAAACCTGGTCGTCTCCAGCCTGGGCTGCGGCAACGATGTGCTCGCTCCTCTGCTCAGCTGCAACCCTGGCGTCTCGACCACGGTGACCCCGGGCTATCGCAACGAGTTCCATGCTGGATTTCAGCAAACCTTCGGCCCGCATCTCGTCGTCAGCGGCGACTACATCTGGAAGTACACGCACAGCGCATTCGACTTCTCGATCCTTGGGAACACGCCCATCTTCTTCCCGATTGACTGGCACAACTCCAAGACGCCTGGGTTCGTGCTGCGCGCCAATGTGCCCACGTATCACAACTTCACTGCCTTTGTAACCATGTCGTCAGTGGCGGCGCGCTTCTTTCCACCGCAGAATGCCGGCGCCGGCGCCACCGTGGGCCAGAGCGGCTATCCCTTCCGCATCGATCACGACGAGAAATTTAACGAAACGACTTACATCCAGTACCAGGTCCCAGGCAAACGCGGGCCCTGGCTCGGCTTCAACTGGCGCTATGACAGCGGCCTGAATGCGGGATCGACACCGTGCTACAACGTCACCGATCCAAACAGCCACTGCGGCGGCATTTTGCTCAACGGTCTCCCGGCGATCGATCTCAGCGGCTTCACTGCCGATCAGGAGTACGAAGCCGGACTGGCCTGCGACGGAGTGAAAGCCACTCCAACCAATCCGCTGCCGAGTGCCTGTCTCGCGACGCAACTCACATCGAGCCTGCTCTCCATCCCGGCGCCGGGAACGGAGAACGACGACCGGAATCCCTCACGCGTGCGGGCGCGAAGCCTGTTCGATGCTTCCGTCGGAGACGACAACGTGTTGGGGGGTGAAAAGTACAGATGGAGTCTGCGACTGACCGGGGTCAACCTGGCCAACAAGACGGCTCTGTACAACTTCCTCTCCACCTTCAGCGGCACCCACTACGTCACTCCGCGAGCGCTCACAGCAGAGATCGGCTTTCACTTCTGATCCAGCGATAGCAGCCATAGAGAGCTGAGGAGAAGCTGCATCCTCCTCAGTTCTCCTGCTCGGGATTCCGGGAGAGCCGCATGTCGGGTGAACTGAGGCTGGGGAGAGGGAGCAGGCGCGCCGTGCGGCGTATCGTTTGGAGCCGCGGCGAACTCGCGTCCTTTCTGCTCCTGATCGTGATTCTGGCGATCGTGGCAGTGGTGACTGGCCTTTGGGTAGGTACACATCACATCGATTGATCTGTCGCGGCGAGCAGCCCGCTGGCGCCATGTGCGCACGCCGTACGAACCTCATGCGTTGCTGCACCGACCCCATGATCGGTGGCGCCTTACAGTCCACTCGTCTCCAGACGGTCAGCACTGCTCACGTGTGGCTTTGCATTCCAGAAGACCGTATGCTGGTCTAACGAGATGCCTCTACGTCAAGGTTGCGCTCTGTTGCCGCACAATCGCGACGGGCATACTCGCCAATTCAACGGCCCACAGGATCCATGAACCATTTCCGGCGCTGCCCCTTGTTCTCCCTGCAGATCCTCATCTGCCTCTGCTTTTCGTTGCTGTGCGTCGCCGCCTCTTACGCGGAGCCGACAGTCCATGTCAGAATGTCTCCCGACGCGTGGCGGACAACGGGCGATGCTGCTTTCGCACAACGGAAGGGCTTTCCTAGCGGCGTTCTGGACGTTAAGACAGGCTCAGCCATCCCTCTCGGAGTGACCTTTCTGAACGGAACGATCGAATTCGATATGGGGTTCGTGGGACATGGCATTCTCGGCCTCAAGTTCCGTGAACGCGATAAAGATAACGCTGAGGTGCTCTACTTTCGGCCGCAGCCGCATTGTGAGACGTCGCCCGACTGCATCCAGTACATGCCCGAGGCCCATGGCGGATTCGAGTGGGATCTTTATGACCAGTACCAAGGCGCCGCGCCGATCCATTCGGAAGGTTGGAACCACATCAAGCTGGTCATCTTCGGCCGGCGCATGAATGTGTACGTCAACGGCGCGACCAGGCCGACGCTCTCCGTCGGGCGACTCGCAGGGGAAGAGTCGACAGGAGTTCTTGATTTTCATGGACCAGCGTCTGTGGCCAACGTCACCGTTTCACCAGGCCAGGTGAATGGCCTCACGCCCCTTGCGATCTGCGATGCCGAGTGCAAAGACCCGCGTTTCGTGCGGAACTGGCAGATCTCTCCAGCCAGGTCCCAGCCAACAGCGATGGATAAGTCGCTCGACGCAGAGATTGGCGCCGCAGCACCCTACTCAGATCTGCCGCCAACGAGGTCGGCCTGGCGTTCTGTGACCTCCGAGCCGGACGGTCTGGTCAATCTCACGCGTGAGGTTGGATCGGCCAAGGCGGGTTCGGCGATCTCGCTTGTCTGGATGAAGACCACGATCGATTCCGATCGAGAGCAACAGAAGCGGGTCTCGATCGGATTCATTCGCGAAGTCTGGGTGTACAGCAACGGGAAGCTTATCTACGCCGATAAAAACCTCTGGGGTGTGCCGAAGGCGAGCAAATCACCGGATGGTCGACTCGGTATCGAGAATGGATCCTTCCTCCTGCCACTGCACAAAGGCCGCAATGAGATCGCGATCGCGCTGGATGACAATCTGCCCGGGAATACGCAGCACTTCGGCTGGGGAATGAAGCTCCGCCTAGACAACCTGCACGGCATTCGACCCGAGCCGGCGAAAGGCATCTAGCACCGCGACTAATCTCGCCGGCCGCCACGCTTTGCGTCGATTGCAATCCCGGCTCACGCCCTCAAAACGCGACGCTACTTCTCGAGCCTCTTCGGGGAGAAGCTCGCATACAGAAGCGGCAGCACATACAAAGTAAGCACAGTCGCGGTCACTAATCCGCCGATGACGACGGTCGCCAGCGGCCGTTGGACCTCGGCTCCGCGCGAGGTGGAGAGCGCCATGGGGATGAACCCAAGGCTCGCCACCAGCGCGGTGATCATGACCGGTCGCAGCCGGTCCGATGCACCGGAGCGGACCGCATCTTCAATCGAGCAGCCGTTTGTGCGAAGCGAGTTGATATGGCTCACCATGACCACGCCGTTCAGCACAGCGATCCCAAACAGTGCGATGAAGCCAACGCTGGCCGACAGATTTAGATTGATGCCGCGCAACCAGAGCGCTGCGACGCCTCCCACCAGCGCCAGCGGCACGATCAGCAGAATGAGTAGCATCTGCTTGGCATTGCGGAAGGTCGCGTACAGCAGGCCTGCAATGATCAGCAGCGACACGGGAAAGACGATCAGCAGACGCGCCTGCGCCCGCTTCTGATTCTCATACTGCCCGCCCCACTCCAGGTGATACCCAGGTGGCATCGCTAGCTGCTTCTGGACGGCCGCCTGCGCGTCACGCACAAAGCCGCCCAGGTCGCGCCCTTCCACGTTGCTCATCACCACCACACGTCGGTGCGCCTGTTCGCGATTGATCAGGATGGGGCCACGTACCTGGCGAATCTCAGCAACCTGGTCCAGTCTCACCAGTTCCCCGTTCGCGCTCTTGAAGGTGAGCGCCCGCAGCTGGTCCGGATCATTGCGCAGTGTTGCGGGCAGACGAAACGCAATCGGAAAGCGCTGCTCCCCCTGGATCATCTCGGACACCTGGCGGCTACCATAGAGTGACTCGATCAGTTGCTGCACGTCGCTCACGGCCACACCGTAGCGAGCGGCCGCCGCGCGGTCGATCACGATCTGCAACTCCTCAGCGCCGGAGATCAGCTCCATCTGCGTCTCTGACGCACCCTTCACGCCGGCGATGATGCCGCGTGCCTGCTTGCCGAGCTGCTCGAGCGTGTTCAGGTCTTCGCCGAAGATCTTCAGCGCTGCGTCTCCCCGTGTGCCGGTGATGGTCTCGTCCATGCGCATCTCCATCGGCTGCGTGAACTCGTAGTTCACCCCGGGGAGCTTGTTCAGCTCTACAGTGATTCGGTCGGAGAGCTTTTGCTTGTCCGCCGGGCTCTCATCCTGAACTTTCTTCACATAGTTGATGTAGGAGTCCGACTCGTATTCGCCCATGGCTTCCGTCGCCAGGTCGGGGCGGCCCAGCTTCGTCGTGACGCTACGAATCTCAGGGAAGCTCATGATCGTTCCCTCGATCTGATTGCCGATACGGATCGACTCTGAAAGAGAGATGCCTGGCAGCTTCTTCGACGTGATGACGAGCGAGCCCTCATCCAGCTTTGGCATGAACTCAGTGCCGATAAACTTCAGCGAACCAAGAGCGAGCACAACCGCAATCGCGGAGACGATCAGAATCGGCTTGCGATGGCGCTCCGCCCGCGTCAGCGACCGGGTGTAGCGTGTGCGGAGCTTGTCGAACCAGCTCTGCTTCTTCGAGTTGTTCGCGTCGTGTCCACCCTGGTTCAATTGGCGCATCCTGTGCCGCAGAGCGAAGCTGCAAAGCGTGGGCACAACGAACAGCGCCAGCAGCAACGAGCCGAGCAGCGAGGAGACCACCGTGACCGCCATGGGCCGGAACATCCGGCCTTCCAAACTCTGCAGCGTCAGAACCGGCAGGTACACCGAAATGATGATCAGCACACCGAAGATGATCGGCCGCGCGACCTCGTGCGCAGCGCTGCGAATAATTTCCAGCAGGTGTTCATTCTCGTCCTTGTGCCCGCTTCCGACGGGATCACTCTGCTGCTTGTCCGCGCCGAGAGCCTGCTCTCCAATAACGTGCGTCGCTTCATGGTCACGCTCTTCCCTGCCGTGTGTTCCAGACTCGAGCCGATGGATGCAGTTCTCCACCATCACTACGGAACCATCGACGATCGTGCCGAAATCGATCGCGCCCAGGCTCATCAGGTTCACCGAAATCCCAAACACATCCATGCCGATGAACCCAAACAGAAGCGACAAAGGGATCGTCAGCGAGACAACAATTGCCGCTCGCCAGTCGCCAAGAAAGATGAGCAGAATGACGAGCACCAGCACCGCGGCCTCGATCAGGTTGTGCTCCACGGTATGCGTCGTGGCATCGATCACATCACTCTGGTCGTAGAAGGACACAATCTTCGCGCCCCCTGGCAGTTGCAGATGCGCGATCTTGTCCTTGACCTGCTGAATGAGCTTCTGCCCGTTCTCACCGCGCAGGATGATCACCATACCGCTCACCGTCTCGCCGTGCCCGTCGTTCATCACCGCGCCGTGTCGCAGCAGTGGCTCCGGCGCAATCGTGGCTACCTGATTCAGCAGTACGGGAACTCCGTTCGACGTGCTCACTACCGTGTTGCCGAGGTCTTCCACGCTCTTGGCACGGCCGAGACCGCGGATGGTGTACTGCTGCTCTGCGTGCTCGATGTAACTCCCGCCGAAGTTGGCGTTGTTGTCCGTGACCGCCTGCAGTACATCGTGCAGCGTCAGGTTGTATCTGCGCAGCGAACCCGGATCCACCTCGATCGTGTACTGCTTCGTGAGCCCGCCCCAACTGTTGATCTCGCTCACGCCCGAGATCGTCTGCAGGGCGTAGCGAATCGTCCAGTCCTGCAACGTTTTCAATTCCATCAGGCTCAGGCGCGGCGACTGCACCGTGTACTGGTAGACCTCACCGAACGCGGTCGCCATCGGGCCCATCACGGGCTGCAGCCCCTGCGGCAGCCGCCCTTGCACCTGGTTGATGCGCTCGGAGACAAGCTGCCGCACCAGGTACTTATCCATGCTGTCGTCGAAGATCACGGTCACCATCGACAGCTCCAACTTCGACGTGGAGCGCACCATCTGCAGCTTCGGGAGGCCCATCATCGAGCTCTCGACGGGAAATGTGACAAGCTGCTCGACTTCCACCGGTGACATGCCCGGGCACTGCACCGTGACCACGACCTGGTTGTTGGTCAGGTCAGGAAAGGCCTCAAGCGGCAGGTGCAGCATCACCGTGATGCCACCCACGATCAGCGTCAGCAGAAAACCCAGCACCAGCCAGCGGTTATCGAGCAAAAAGTCGATGACTTTGCCCATCAGCCTTCGCCCACGCTGCCCTTCAGCAGTTCGCCCTTCACCATGAAGGCGCCATCCGTCACGATCTTCTCTCCGGACGACAAACCCTCGGTGACCTCCACCAGCCTCTGCGAATGTACGCCAAGCTTGACCGCACGGACCTGGAATGTCGTGCCATCTGCCGTGACGAATACGACGCGCAGTCCGTTCACATCCTGCAATGCGTTCTCTGGAACGAACACCGCAGGGCGCGTACCTGTTTCGTCGATGGCTGCGGTGGCAAACATACCTGGTCGCAGCTTCGTGCCAGGGTTTGGCACCAGGACGCGGACGGGCACAGTACGCGTCTGCGGGTCCAGTTGGTCGCCCAGCATCCGGACAGTCCCGGGGAAGCTGGTATCCGGATAACCCTGCGTCGTCACCGTGGCACGCGCGCCTCGTCGCACGCCGGGCAGATCCTTCTCGTTCACCGCCGCGCTCACCCAGACCGTCGACAGGTTCGAGACGACAAAGGCTTCCGATCCCAATGTCAGCACCTGTCCCGGCGTCGCCTTGCGCTCGATCACACTGCCGGCCGCAACAGCTCGGATGGGCACCAGTTCCTTATCGTAGAGGTGGCCCGGGATCAGTGAGGCGGGTTGCACCTGTAGCAACTCCGACAGGTGCTCGCGTTCCATGTGCACGCTGGCCTGTGCATCCGCCAGGTCCTTCTGCGCTTGCTTCAGCTCCTGCTCTGCGCGCTGCGCCTCTTCCTGGCTGGCGGCTTGTAACTGCAGCAGGTGCTGATAGCGATCGCGATTGACCTGGGCAAATCGGACGGCCGCTGTCTGGCGATCCAACGCAGCGTAGGCCTGCGTGAGTGCGCCCTCTGTCTCGTGCACCGTGTGGCTGTGCATCCATGCCAGCGTCTGCCCTGCGCGCACCTGGTCGCCGGGAAGCACCAGCACGCGTTCTACCTGCCCGTCGAAAAGCACGCCGATATGATCGGTGTGCTTTTCGTCCATCCCCACCTGCCCCGCCACCGTCAACTGCCGGGGCACGCTGCGCACCTCAACTGCTGCAACACGGATGCCGGCCTTGCCCAAATCCTCAGGCGCGATCTTGACGCTGCCCACCGGCAACCCTGCATCGGCCTGGCCGGAACCTCCGCCTGCAGCACTGGACCTCGAGCTGGACTTGCCACTCGTGTCCGCTCCGCCGCCCGCAGTGTCGGAGCCACTTGTCTTGGCCTTCTGCCCTCCGTCGGAAGCACTACTCCCTTTGCAGCCGGTTGAAGATGCGCACACGGCGAGGCTCAGTACCAGCACGAAATGTAAGCGGCGGCTCATGGCTGGACTCCATAACTCAGTTGCAGTCGCAGGGCTGCCTCCCGGTAGTCGGCGTAGGTACGCAGAGCGCTGACCTCCACATCGAACTCGGTCCGCTCCGCATCCAGATAGCGCAACAGGTCGACTCCGCCAATACGGTATGCCTCCGTCATCAGCTGCAGATTCTGCCGTGCCTTCGCGCGCATATCGGGCAACAGGTCGGTGACTATTTCCTGCTCTCGCCGATAGTTCTCTTGCGCCTGCGCGATCTCGGCCCTCGCCTGCACTTCGAGCGCGAGCAGGTTATTCCGCGCCGACCGCACACTGGCCTCCGCGCGTTCGATCTCGCCCTGGTTCCTGTTACGAAATTGCAGCGGAACCTGCAGAGCCCCGTAACCCGTGTTGTTCGCAGAGTTCCTCTTGTAGCCGCCGATTAGATCGAGGTCCGGAACGCCGTTCGCCTTCTGCAGCTTCACGTCGGCCTCAGCGGACGCTAGCGCCTCGCGCGCCTCGTCGAGGTCTGCGCGTGCCGCCAGGGCACTCTCGACGGGTACTGGCTCAACGCTTGACATCGTCTCGATGGGATCGCTCAGCTGCACGTTCTGCGCTGGGGGCCTCCCCATCTGTTTGAACAACTCCAGCCGCGCCCGCGCCGCGTCCCGCTCAGTGGAGCGCAGCGTCATCTCCAGGCGATCGCGCTCGATCTGCATGCGCAGCAGATCCACGCCGCGCATCGCTCCGGCATTCACGCGCTCCTGGTGGTAGCGCACCATCTCATCCACGGCCTGCATGTCCGCCGTCAGGAGCGTCACCATGCGCTCCAGGACTGCCGCATTCCAGTAGGCAGAGGCCACGCGGCCCGCAATCATGAACCGGGCCATCTGCTCCTGCGCGCGTGCCTGTCCCAGCCGCGCATCGGCCAATGCGATCCGTTTGTGCCGCTTGCCGTCCAGTTCAAACGTCTGGCTGATGAAGGCGTAATCCTCCGTCTGGGTCGGGAAGTCGAATTCATCCGCCCACGGCCGCCAGTCCTCCGACTGCAGAAACAGCCGAGGGTTCAATCCCAGCGCTGCCTGTCGCCGCTGGCCTCGCGCTTCATCCGTGCGCGCGGTCGCCGCCTGTGCCATCGGGGCGCTCATCGCCTCCTCGATCGCCTGATGCAGAGTCAGTTGCTGTGACTGCTGTGCCGCGCAGGGAAGAACACCAAGGCAGAGCAGCAGCAACCCCCGCCGGGCTCCCCGACTCATCTCGCGCCGCGTTCTGTCGCGCGTGGCCTGTTCGCCCCCGCTTGCCCTGTGCACAGCAAGTCGGATGCGCAGGGACGGCCTTTCGCTGTTTGCCCGGGCTGGTGAGTTCGCCCGCGTCAAACGGAAAATGCGCCGCTCTCAGGTTAGCTGCGAGCCATCACTCATGTTGCTGCTGCGGCGGCATGAGGCGTCAGCGGCTGTACTTGAGCGTCATCTCTGCACCTTTTCCACTGTCGACCACCGTCGCGACCATCGCCTGGCGCGAAGCGTCGTAGGTGGCAAGCGTTCCGTCGGCGCCCTCCGCTTTCATTGCCGGGCCGCCGTGCACTTCAATGCGCAGTGCCTGCCACCACGCGGGATAGCTGCCCTCGCGCGGCGCCGCCTTCACCGTGACCGTGTCACCGCTCACATTGCAGGAGAACTGCTCCCGAAGGAACGCGCCCTTCTGGTAGTCGAGCGTCGTACCATCGTCCAGATACACGGAGCCACGGCAGGGCTGCGCGCCGCCCTCTCCGCCCTGCGGCAGATAGACCCCCAGCGTCAGCGGTCCCTGCGGAGTTTCGTTTGTGCTCTGGGTCAACGGTGCGATCGGCAGGATCGCGCCCTCCCGCACAAACACCGGCAGCACATCGACGCTGGGCTTGACGTGGAAGTCGGCCATGCGGCGCTCCATGTCCTCGCGTGCGCCGGGCTGCTCCAGATCGCGGCTGGTCAACTTCGGCAGCGGCGGCAGCTTTGCGCCGGTCCAGTAGTCGTACCAGGTGATCGGCGGTAGTTGCACAAAGTAGCTGTCGAGCTCATCCGGATACGTCGGCGGCGCCACCAGGATGTCGGGGCCGAACAGAAATTCGCTCGGTGCATCCAGGTCGATCGGGTGCTTGTCACTGGTCGCGTCGGGGAAATCGACAAACAGTGGTCGCACGATCGGCACGCCGGTGCGCGTCATCTCTTCAGTGACGGTGTAAAGATACGGCATCAGCCGGTAGCGCTCCTCAATGTAGCGGCGACGGATGTTCTCGGCCTCGGGCCCATGCACCCACGGCTCTTGCATCGCGGTGCCCTTCGCGGTGTGATCGCGATCGATCGGTTGGAACGCCGCCACCTCGAGCCACTTGGTCAGCAGGTCGGGCTGCGGCGTTCCGGCAAAGCCACCCACATCGGCGCCGGCCATTGCAAAGCCGCTCAGCCCAAGGTTCTCGATCATCGGCGTCGTCAGCCGCAGGTGGTTCCAGGTGCTCGAATTGTCGCCAGTCCACGTCGCCGCGTAGCGGTGCCCGCCTGCATAGCTCGCACGCGTCATCACGAACGGCCGCTGATTCGGCGCCGCGGTCTGCATGCCCTCGAACGTCGCGCGTGTGTTCTCCATGCCGAAGATGTTGTGAATCTCCAGGTGCGTGGCGGTGCGCTTGCGGAACCCCGGCTCGTCGATGCGATGCTGCACATCATCGGGCATCGTCTTCGACGGCACCTCAAACACAGCAGGCTCGTTCATGTCATTCCAGAAGCCCGCAACGCCCTCCTTCATGAAGTCGCCGAACAGAGGGCCCCACCACGCACGTGTTTTGGCCTGCGTGAAGTCGGGAAAGACAGAAGGCCCCGGCCAGACCGCACCGGTGTAGACCGATCCATCCGGATTCTTCACGAAGTGATCACCCGCCGCGCCAGTGTCGTACGGTTTGTAACCGCTGTTGGGCAATTTCGCCACATGCAGATCGACGATCACGACCGTGTGGAAGTTCTCTTCCGCCAGGTCCTTCACCATCTGCGCGAAGTGCGGAAACCGCTCCGTGTCTACCGTGAAGGGACGATTCTCCTTCTGATAGTCGATGTCGAGCCACAGCACGTCCGCAGGAATGTGGTCCGCGCGCAGCCGATGCGCAACGTCGCGCAACTCGGACTCCGGATAATACGAATAGCGCGACTGCTGATAACCCAGCGACCAGCGCGGCGGCAGCGGCGTGTGACCCACCAGCCACGTCCACGCGCCGAGCACCTGCTTCGGGTCCGGCCCATAGAGCACGTAGTAGTCGAGCGGGCCATCAGGCGCGGCGAAGCTCCACGCATCGCGCTGTTCCTTGTCAAACTCCCACGACGTGCGCCAGGTGTTGTCGAGGAACAGCCCGGCGGCGCGGCCCTCGTTCATGGTCAGCACGAACGGGATCGTCTTGTAGATCGGGTCCGTCGACTCCTGAAAGCCGAACGCGTCGGTATTCCACATCGTGAACGCCTGGTTGCGGCGATCGAGCGAGCCCGGCTTGTCGCCCAGCGCGAAGTAGTGCTCGGCCGCCGGCGACACCTTCGTCACGCGATAACTCGATCCGTAATACACGAGCGGACGCCCGGGCTGGTCCTGGCTCACGACATGGCCTTCGAGATCCGTCACCTTGAGCGCAGCGGTCCCGCGATCGACAGCGACAATCAGCTTGCCCGTCTTGAAACCGACAGCGCCGCCGCTCGTGGTCGGAGTGACCCGCACCTGCGCGGTCCGCGAGTCCGGCAGCACCGCCCAAGATGCGTCCTCCGGCAGCGAGCCCTCCCGGCCCACACGCACGCGGATCACATCGTCACGCAGCGCCGTGATCTCGATCAGCGTGCGGCTGCTGCGCAGCCGGATGCCGTTGGGCAGCGGCTCGCTCGCCGTGATGCGATCGACCATTGCAACCGATGCAGTCGCAGCGTGAGCCGCCGGTATCACCAGCGCAGGCGTGAGGGCGCAGGCGAGCGCTGCGGTAGCAATCAGGAGAGAAGAGCAACGGCGCACTGCGGTCGGAGCGTGCATCACTGTAGAAACCCTCAAGGTGACGTTTCAGATGGCGTTTGCAAGCGCGAGCGCATCACCAACTCGCGCTTGCACTGCGGCGAGAATACTCCAGCGCCGCGCCAGCGACTCACTCCTCCGCTGGCGGCACACCCGTGTACGGCGGAGCCATCGACCCGGCCTGTGTCCGCTCCCGCTCATGCGCGTCCAGGCGATCCGCCAAGCGCTCGACCCAGAGCCCGGGAATCGCGTATAGCAGTGCGACCAGCACCACAAGCGCAAGCGACACAATTGGGCTGCGATATGCCACCGGGATCGCCACAACATAGATCAGGACCGCGGTCGCATTCTTGCGATGCGCGGCGCGGCGCAGGTTGACCAGCTCCGCTTCATTCAGATTCTGCCGCCCGATCGCCAGATCGAGCACGAAAAACATCACGCCGCAGATCATCATCGTCCCCGCATAAATCGCCGTCGGGAACGAGCTCAGCCGCGTGCTCTCCATCCACTCCGTGAAGAACGGCACCAGCGACAGGCTGAACAGCAGCGCAATGTTCGACCAGAGGATGCCCACATCCACCCGGCGCACCCGATGGAAGAGATAGTGGTGATTGATCCAGTACACCGCAACAAAGAAGAAACTAATGATGTAGCTGATAAATAACGGCCACGCATGCAGCAGGCCGCGTGGACTGTCTGTCAACGGCACCTTCAGCTCCAGCACCATGATGGTGAGGATGATGGCGATCACACCATCGGAGAAGGCCTCAAGGCGCGCCGGGGAGAGCGGCTCGTCGCCGATCAGGCGCTGGCGGGCTGGTACGCGGTTCATGTGGGGAGAGTATCGGCTCTGCGCGTCAACTGCGCCAGTCTTATGGACGCTTCCTCGGCTTCGCGCATCTCGGCGTAGAATGGGTCCGCTTTGCGCGACCCTGCCCCCAAGACGCCGTGCTCACTTCGTTCATCCGAGGCTCCTTTCATGTCGCAAGTCCATCCGCTTCTGTCTCTGAAAGCCGCATCCGCCCCCGCTGCCCTGCTCCTCTCCGCGTCCTTGCTGCTGGCATCGGGCTGCAAGTCCGCACCCGCGCCGGAGGCCAACAACCAGCCCGCCGCGACGACGCCCACCACCACGCAGATCAACGGTGAGGATGTCGTGACGCTCGAGCGCAAGGCCAACGCTGGCGGTAAGCAGCCGGAATTCCTGAGCGCCACCGTGATTCCAGGCCGCGGCATGAATCTGTTTCAGATCACGGCCGACCTGCCGGGCAAAGGCAAGACCAACATCCTGTTCTCGCCCTCGCTCGACGAGGCGAAGAGCAAGCTGAGCGGCGGCACGGGCGACAAGTTCGGCAATGCCTCCTTCAGCTTCGGCGGCGCGTTCCTCGTGCCTTATCCGAACCGCATCCTCGGCAAACTGTCCGACGACAAGCAGTCGCTCACGACGAGCTGGCATGGCAAGACGCTCACTCTGCCCGCGAATTTCTCTGGCAAGAAAGAGGGCGCGCCAGTGCACGCGATTCACGGACTGATCAACGATGCGAAGGTCGAAGATGTACACGTGGCCGACAGTGCCGATGGACAGACCGTGACCGGCGTGTATCACGCTGGCGACTTCGGCGGACACTGGCTCTCGAAGACCGACCTCAGCTTCACCATCGCACTCGCCGGCAAGGACGTGACCGCCACCATTACCGCAAAGAACGTCGGCGATCAGCCCGAGCCGATGTCGATCGGCTGGCATCCGTACTTCGCCATCCCGAGCGGCGATCGCTCCCAGGCCAAGCTGCACGTTCCCGCGGCCCAGATGGCGATGGTCAACAACTATGACGACGTCTTCCCCACTGGCAAGCTGAAGCCGGTCAAGGGCACGCCTTACGATTACAGCGCGCCCGGTGGCAAGGCGCTCGACGGCAGCTTCCTCGATGACAACTTCTCGAAGCTGACACGCACAGACGGCGTGGTCGATGTGCAGCTCATCGACCCGAAGGCGAACTACGGTATTCATGTGCTCGGCGTCTCCCCAGAGATCAAGACGGTGCAGGTCTATGCGCCCACCGACCCGGGGAAGAACTTCGCCGCCATCGAGGAGCAGTTCAACTTCGCCGATCCGTTCGGCAAGGAGTGGCACGGCATGGACACCGGGATGGTGACACTGAAGCCCGGTGCATCCGTCACGTGGACAGTGAAGCTTGAGCTGTTCACGCCAGAAGCGAAGTAGGCTCGACGCGGTCACAAGGGGCAGAGCCACACGGCTCTGCCCCTTTCGCATTCGCGAGTGAGATCGCGGCGCATGCCATGACATTCCTCTGGTCAAACTCAAAGTCGGAACGCGCCGGAAGAAACACCACGGCCCTTTTCTGCACAAACTCGCGCGTTGGGGCCGCGCACTTCCTGTTTCGGAAAAAGTGACAGGGGAGAGCGCGAAGTGTCGTGCAACTCCGCCTTCCTCACCACGTCATAGCAGGTATGAAAGCGACACAAGTGCGCTGCCTTTGCTGCGGGTACCGGACATTGACCGCTCCCGCCACCTTTGAACTCTGCCCGGTGTGCTGGTGGCAGGACGATGGCCAGGATGAGACGGATGCCGACGTGATCCGCGGAGGCGCCAACGGTATGCTCAGCCTCAGCGCAGCTCGCGTGAACTTCCTTGCGTGCGGCGCGTCGGACCCTCGCTTTCGTGAACGCGTGCGTGCACCGCTCCAGCAGGAGCGCGCGGCCGCCTGAGCTTCGGCTCTGGCGACGCGATCACTCCATGGGGCCGTAGAGGGCTGGCGGTCGCGTGCGCAGGCTCCGCCGCCCTCGCGCCATCCTCCTCACCGCACACATACATTCCTCCCGTCACCACGACCGTCCCGCCGTGGTTTGACCCTCTTCCCAAAGCCTCATACCATGAGTGGAGAGAGCGGCCTGCGTGCGCCCCACCGGGGTGCCAGGCACCGGCTCCTCCTACCAGATCGCACCGGCACACCCAGCCGCGGAAGGCACACTTGAGCAATACAGAGACTGTTGACACCCCGACGCACCCGGAGACCACCGCCCCCGAGGGCACTGAGCAGCACGAGCACACTCACCAGCACGGTCCCACCTTCAACCCCGAGGTCACCCGCTCGGTTGAGGTCACCATTCCGGCCGATGAAGTCTCCCGCGCCATGCGGGGCACGGTGAAGAAGTACCAGAAGCAGGCGCGCATCCCGGGCTTCCGTGCAGGCAAGGTGCCCGAGTCGCTGGTCCGCTCGCGCTTCGCCGAGGGCATCCGCCAGGAAGTGCTCGAGGCCGTGATGCCGCAGCACTTCCAGCGCGCCATCGCCGAGGGTGGCCACAAGCTCGTCTCCCAGCCGCAGGTCATCGACATGTCCATGGAAGATGATCAGCCGCTCTGGTTCAAGGCCAGCTTCGAGGTCATGCCGGAGTTCTCCGTCGACGGTTACAACGACGTGAAAGTCGAGAAGCCGAGCGCTGACTTCTCCGAAGAGGACTTCCAGACCGAACTCGAGCGCGTGCGCGACTCGCGCTCCACCATGGAGCCGGTCGAAGAGGAGCGTCCGCTCGCCGACGGCGACTGGGCCCAGATCAACTTCACCGGCAACTTCACGGAAAACGGCGAAGTGGTGAACGGCCAGGACAATACGGGTCCGATCACTGGCGAGGAAGTGCTCCTCGAAGTGGGCGGCGCGAACACCCTGCCGTCCTTCACTGAGGCACTGCGCGGCGCGAGCGTCGGCCAGGAGCTCAAGTTCGAGGTCGCCTACCCTGAGGACTTCGGGGAGAAGCGTCTCGCCGGCAAGACCGTCAGCTACGACCTGACCGTCAAGGGCATCAAGCGCAAGGTGCAGCCCGAGCTGAACGACGACTTCGCTAAAGAGCTAGGCGATTACGCAACTTACGACGACTTCCTCACCCAGTTCCGCAGCAATCTGCAGACTGAAAAGACACGCCGCACCGAATCCGAAGTCCGCGATCAGTTGCTCAATGCACTCAGCGAGCGCTTTCAGTTCCCCGTTCCTGAGTCGCTGGTGCAGCAGCAGATCGATGTCCGTCTAGATCGCGGCCTTCGCGCCCTTGCGGCGCAGGGCATGCGCGAAGAGGACATGAAGCGCCTCGACTTCGCTCGCCTGCGTGCAGCCCAGCGCGATTCCGCCACAGCAGAGGTCAAATCGCTGCTGATTCTGGACCACATCGCCGAGCAGGAGAAGGTCGAAGCTACCGACGCGGAGGTCGAGCAGGAGCTCGAAATGCTATCGCTTCAGTTGCGTGAACCGGTCGATACCCTGCGCGTGCGATTGACGCAGGATGGGACGCTGGCTAGAATCCGTGAACAAATTCGTCGCGACAAGACTGCGAAGCTTCTGGTCGAGCGGCTTTAACTCCTGACACCCGGCAACCCTCAGCAACACGCAGCGCACACGAGCAGAAAAGAGACAGCATGGCATTAGTACCGATGGTCATCGAGCAGACGAGCCGGGGCGAGCGCGCCTACGACATCTACAGCCGTCTGCTGCGGGACAACATCATCTTTCTGGGAACACCGATCGACGATCAGATCGCAAACCTGGTGATCGCCCAGATGCTTTTTCTCTCCGGTGAGGACCCAGAGAAGGATCTTCAGCTCTACATCAACTCGCCGGGCGGATCGATCACGGCCGGGCTCGCGATCTACGACACGATGCAGTTCATCAAGAACGACGTGGTCACGTACTGCATCGGGCAGGCGGCCTCGATGGGCGCCTTTCTGCTCATGTCAGGCACCGCTGGCAAGCGCTTCGCGCTGCCTAACTCGCGCATTCTGATCCACCAGCCTTCGATGGGCGGGCTCTCCGGCCAGGCCACCGATATCGATATCCATGCTCGCGAAATCCTGCGCATCCGCGAGATCACGAACAACCTGATGTCCAAGCACACGGGGCAATCACTCGAGCGCATCGAGCGCGATGTGGAGCGTGACTTCATCATGAACTCCCCCCAGGCGAAGGAATACGGCATCATCGACGAGATCATCGACCGGCCGCGTACGTAGCGGTCGGCCGGGGACCGCGGCGATAAGGAGCAGTCCATGAAAACGCGCACGGGTTCCGACGAGACACTCCGCTGTTCGTTCTGCCATAAGTCGCAGGACGCTGTGGCCAAACTGATCTCCTCCCCCAGTGACTATCCGCGTGCGTACATCTGCGACGAATGCGTCGCAGTGTGCAATTCCATCCTTGACGACGACCGCACAGAGACTCAGCCCGGAGCCGCGCCTGCCCACCTGCCCAAGCCGCAGGAGGTCAAGGCGTTCCTCGATGAGTACGTGATCGGTCAGGACACGACCAAGAAGAAGCTCGCCGTTGCGGTCTACAACCATTACAAGCGTGTGCAGATGAACCGCACCCGCGGCAACGATGTCGAGCTCTCCAAGTCCAACATTCTGCTGGTCGGTCCGACCGGCAGCGGCAAGACCCTGCTCGCCCACACTCTGGCCAAAATGCTGGACGTGCCCTTTGCCATCGTCGATGCAACGACGCTGACCGAGGCCGGCTACGTCGGCGAGGACGTCGAAAACATCATCCTGAAGCTGCTCCAGGCAGCCGACGGCGACGTCGCCCGCACCCAGACCGGCATCATCTATATCGATGAGATCGACAAGATTGGTCGTAAGGATGAAAATCCCTCGATCACTCGAGACGTCTCCGGTGAAGGTGTGCAGCAGGCCCTGCTCAAGATCCTTGAGGGCACCGTCGCGAACGTTCCGCCGCAGGGCGGACGCAAGCACCCCCATCAGGAGTTCACCCCGGTCGACACCACCAACATCCTGTTCATCTGCGGCGGCGCCTTTGTCGGGCTGGAGCGGGTGATCGGACGTCGCGTCGGTAAAAAGGCGCTCGGCTTCAAGGCACTGACCGAAAAGCAGGTCAAGGCAGAGCAGGCCACCGCGGCCCAGCGCGACAACGACCTGCTGCGTCAGGCGGAGCCGCAGGATCTGATCAAATTCGGCCTCATCCCCGAGTTCGTCGGACGTCTGCCGGTCATCGGCATCCTCGACGAGCTGGATGAGGTAGCACTGGTCGAAATCTTGACCAAGCCGCGCAACGCCATCCTGAAGCAGTACCAGAAGCTGTTCGACTACGAAGGCGTGAAGCTCAACTTCAGCGCCGACGCCAGCTCCGCCGTCGCACGCGAGGCACTGCACCGCAAGGTGGGCGCCCGTGGCCTCCGCATGATCCTCGAAGAGCTGATGCTCGACCTGATGTACCACCTCCCCAGCAAGAAGCAGATCAAGGAGCTGGACATCACGGCCGAGATGGTCGAAAAGCGCGATCTGTCGCAGCAGCTGCTCGAGAAGGCCGGCTAGGCCAGCAGAACACAGGTGAGCCGGGACCCACCCGGCTCGCCACTTTCCTCCCTGTACGTCAAACTAAGGTCATCCCGAAATCCGGCTGTTTTCCGTCATGCGGAACAGTCCGGTGCCCTGCTTGATCCGCGGGTGATCCACCCCCTCTGGTTTGGTTTACAGTTTCTAGAGATCGAGAGACACCACACACCCGAGCCTGGCCGCCGAGCCTTTCCTATCCGCTCGAGCATCTATAGACGGACGGCCCGTATTTCGAACATCGGGTTCGTTTTGCTGCGACATCACGCGCGCAGCCCCAGGAAGCCGGCGCTCACCGGTACTCGTGAGCAGAAGGACACACACGTGGCCACCAGCAGAGAGCCCAAGGATCCGAAAGAGCCCAAAGAGACCCGGGAGCGCGGCGAGACACGCAAGCTGCCCATGATGCCCATCCGCGAGATGGTCATCTTCCCCTACATGATGACGCCATTCATCGTGGGCCGGGAGTCGAGCGTTCGCGCCCTGGAAGAGGCGCTCAACGGCGATCGCCGCATCTTCCTCGCCACCCAGCACGACGCCTCCATCGATGAGCCGAAGGCGGACGACGTCTACGCGGTCGGCACCATCGGCAACATCGTCCAGAGCGTCAAGATGCCGGACGGCAACATCAAGGTGCTGGTCGAGGGTCTCGAACGCGCCAAGTCGAGCGAGGTGAACGACACCGACGGCTTCTTCGTCGCCACCGTGCGCATCCCGAAGGTAGCCGCACCCGGTCCCCAGACCGAGCAGTTGATGCAGAAGGTCACCGGCCTGTTCGAGCAGTACGTCAAGCTGCAGCAGAGCCTCAACTACGAATCGATCGTCGCCGCCGTGCGCATGGACGAGCCGGGCAAGCTGGCCGACACCATCGCCGCCAACCTGCAGCTCTCCGTCGATGAGAAGCAGGAGCTCCTGAACCTCTTCGATCCGACCGAGCGCCTGGCGCGCATCGCCGACCTGCTCGACATGGAGATCGAAAAGCTCAACATGGACCGCTCGATCCAGGGTCGTGTGAAGCGGCAGATGGAGCGCGCCCAGAAGGAGTACTACCTCAACGAGAAGATCAAGGCCATCCAGAAGGAGCTGGGCCGCGGCGAGAAGAGCGAATTCGATGAACTGAAGAAGAAAATCGAAGCCGCCGGCATGACCAAGGAAGTGCAGGACAAGGCGATGCAGGAGCTCAAAAAGCTCGAAGCCATGCCGCCCATGTCCGCCGAGTCCACCGTCTCCCGCAACTACCTGGACTGGCTCCTCGCCGTGCCGTGGAAGAAGAAGTCCAAGGAGACCCGCTCGATCGATGTCGCCGAAAAGGTGCTCGACGAGGATCACTACGGCCTCGAGAAGATCAAGGAGCGCATCCTCGAATTCCTCGCTGTCCGTCAGCTCGTCAAGAACCCGAAGGGCTCGATCCTCTGCTTCGTCGGACCTCCGGGCGTCGGTAAGACCTCGCTCGGCATGTCGATCGCGAAGGCCACCGGCCGCAAGTTCGTCCGCATGTCGCTGGGCGGTGTGCGCGATGAGGCTGAAATTCGCGGTCACCGCCGCACCTACATCGGCGCGCTCCCTGGTCAAATCATCCAGTCGATGAAGAAGGCCGGCACCAAGAACCCCGTCTTCATGCTGGACGAGGTCGACAAGATGGCCTCGGACTTCCGTGGGGATCCAGCGTCGGCCCTGCTCGAAGTGCTGGACCCGGAGCAGAACTCGAGCTTCCAGGACCACTATCTCGATGTCGAGTACGACCTGTCCCAGGTGCTCTTCGTCGCCACGGCCAACGTGCTGCACACCATCCCCGGCCCGCTGCAGGACCGCATGGAAATCCTTCGCCTTCACGGCTACACCGAGACCGAGAAGATGGAGATCGCCCGTCAGTACCTGGTCAAAAAGCAGATCGAGGGCACCGGGCTCAGCGAGAAGAACATCGAGTTCACCGACGACGCGCTCACCGAGATCGTGCGCAGCTACACGCGCGAAGCCGGCGTCCGCAACCTCGAACGCGAGATCGGCAACGTCTGCCGCAAGGTGGCGCGCCGCGTCGTCAAGCTCGGGGCGAAGCACAAGGAATCGATCACGCGCGAGAACGTCAACGAGTTCCTCGGCGTCGTGAAGTTTCGCGACTCACAGGCACACGACAAGAACGAAGTCGGCCTCGTCACCGGCCTTGCCTGGACCGAGATGGGTGGCAGCATCCTCTCGACCGAAGTGCAGGTGCTCGACGGCAAAGGCAAGCTCACCCTCACCGGCCAGCTCGGCGACGTCATGCAGGAGTCGGCGCAGGCCGCTCTCTCCTACATCCGCAGCCGCGCGCACCATCTCGGCCTGGCCCGCGACTTCTACCGCAACGTCGACATTCACGTGCACGTGCCCGAGGGCGCAATCCCGAAGGATGGTCCGTCGGCCGGCATCACCATGGCGACCGCGCTGGCAAGCGCGCTCACCAAGATTCCGGTGCGCCGCGATCTCGCTATGACTGGCGAGATCACGCTCCGCGGCAAGGTGCTCGCCATCGGTGGCCTGAAGGAGAAGCTGCTCGCTGCACATCGCGCCGGCATCTTCGAGGCAATCCTGTCGAAGGAGAACGAGAAGGATGTCGCCGAACTGCCCGACAACCTGAAGAAGGCCATGAAGCTGCACTTCGTCGAGCAGATGGACGAGGTGCTGACGATCGCCCTCGAGTCGCCGCTGCCCGAGCTGAAGGAAGAGACCCCGGAAGCGCTCGTTGCCGTACAGGCCAACGTGGCGCAGGAACGGGCGCGCGCTCACCAGTAGGCACACTGTTCCAGGAAGAAGGGCTCTGCCATTGGCAGAGCCCTTTCTCTTTGTACACAACTGCAGCGCGGCTTACTTCACAGCCCAGAACGGATCTGCCTTCGCCCATGCGTCCCACACGTAGCTCATCTGTGGGTCGGCTGCGAACAGGTTCCGCTGTGACGATTCGACCGAAGCGGCCGCCAGGTCGGTATATCGCTTGCTCGTCTCTGGATCCATCTTCTCCATCATGCTGTCGCGAGCAGCGAAGAGTTGATCCACCTCCGCCATCGACGCCATCGGCGAAATCAGCAGCCAGATCCCACCGTTCTCTCTGCCATAGGCGCTCCGGTAGACCACCAGATGATGGTCCGGATTTGTCTTGTCGAGCACGGTCGAGAGTAGCTTCAGGTACTCCTCCCAGTCGTGCGTATGCCCCACCTTCACCTTCACGCGGGTGATCTCCCAGAACCGGAGATCGTTCACTGGTGCGTCCGGCTTGTGGCTCAGATCCGGGCGATAGTTATAGATCGCGCTCTCCTTCGAGACGAGCAGCGTTGCATCCTTCCGATTCGCCTCGTTTACCTTTGCGCTCGCAGCCGCATCCTTTGCGGCTTCCATTCGTGTCTTCCTCATGTCATCCAGCGAGTCATAAGGAAAGAAGAACAGGGTGCGGGGAGCGCCGGTGAGAGCATCGAGGGCGAAGTAGTGGACCGGCGATTTCGCATCCGCCGCTATCTTGGCGAGCGCTTTCTCAGAAGCCCGATGGGGTTCGCCGGCCATCTCCGGCTTCACATATTCCACATCGATGAACAGCACCTTGGGTGGGTGCGATTCCTGTGCTTTCGCTCCAATGGCAAACAGACAAAGTCCGGCCAGCACTGCAGTATGCATCTTGCGCATGTAGCTCCTTATGGAAGGGCCCTGGTGACAAATCATTCAAGTCAAGGGGAAAGGTGGAGCCCAGAGAAAGGCCGGTAGTAACGGCAGCGTGGGGAACGCTTTGGGTCTGGAGGGAGGACCAGCCCACTCTATAGCGTCACTGGCGGCGCATGCAATCCGATTGCACCGGCGTTCCTGATCCGGTACTAATGCAGCAGCGGCAGCAGGCTCGAGTCGTCATCCGTCCACAGCCGCAGACCTCTCTGCTCCTCCGTGGGATGAAGAACACTCGTCAGCTCTGGTGAGTGCAGAAACGGCTCGTTGCGCGTCATCAGCACCCACGTCGCGCGGAACTCGCCGAGCTGCTCATGCGGACCACTCACAACAGTGCGTGCCGTCAAGCCGGCCGACTCCGCCAGCAGGGCCAGCTCCGGCGCCAGGTTCACGTGCTGGTTCGAGATGTGAAAAGCGAGGATCCCATCGGGTGCCAGCTGCCGCTGGTACACGTCGAGCGCCTCGCGCGTCAGCAGATGGATCGGGATCGCATCGCCCGAGAAGGCATCGATCGCGAGCACATCGAACTGCTGCGGCGTTTCACGCGTCAGCGAGGCGCGCGCATCGCCCGCGGCAAACGTGATCGCGGCGCGTGAGTCGCGCAGGTACGTAAACAGATGCTGCGCAATGGGCAGCACCGCTGGATTCAATTCGTAGAACCGGATGCGATCTCCAGGCCTCCCGTACGCAGCAATGGTGCCCGTGCCCAGGCCGACCACACCAATGCTGCGTGGCCGCTCACCGCAGCAGTAGCGCAGCGCGAGGCCGATGCCTGAGTCCTCGGCGTAGTACGTCGTCGGCGTGTGCATCAGCTCCGGCGCAAAGATCTGCGTCCCGTGCTGGATCGTGCCGTGGGTCAGCGTGCGCATCGGGCCGATCTCCGGCAGATCGGCCTGCTTCACGCGCAGCGTACCGTAAAAGTTGCGGACAGAGACGAGCGTCTGCTGCACGTAGGCCAGGTGCAACAGCACCAGGATGTACACCAGCAGAACGCTGCCAACCGACCACAGCAGGCGCAGCGTCGGGCCCATTCGCCAGGTCACGAGCAGCGCAACCAGCGCTGTCGCCAGAAATGTCACCGGCAGGTCGTAGTTAGCAGACGTGGCCAGTGGCGCCACGATGCCAATCAGGAACGCTCCCAGCGCTCCGCCTGCCGCGAACAGGAGATAGAACATCGTCAGCTCGCGTGGGCTGCGCGGGCGTAGTGCATACGCCTCCGTATGGCAGAAGAGACTGGCGAAGAAGAGCTCCAGCAGGAAGAACGCCATGCTGAGCGAGATCGGCAGCGTCACATCGCCGCGTGAGAGCAGGTACGCCAGACCCGCCAGCATCACGGACAGAAAGCGCAGCACCAGGCCGCGCGGGATCAGGAAGTCGCCCTGCCCGTCGCCACGCGGAGCAAACGCCACGATCAACGTGACGAGATACACCGAGAGCGGCAGCACCCACAACAGCGGCACCGCTGCAATATTGGCCGTGATGTATTCGGTGACCGAGCTGAGCTGCATCGCGCCCACCATGGGCAGCAGCAGCCACAGCAGCTTGTCTCGACGGCTTGCAGAGTAGTCGGGAGGAGTCGCATCAACCGCCGTGCTTGCAACAGCACTGCGATTCGAGAATGCACGCGTCAGCACAACGAGCGGCGCCCCCACGCAGACAAACCCCGCTGCCCACCCCATCCGCTGCGCATGCAAGGAAAAGTGCGGTTCGATCACTGCCGGATACAGCGCGAGCGCAAGCAGCGACGCCGCATTCGACAGCGCATACAGCCGGTACGGCAGTCCACGGCGGCCCGTCTGCCCCAGCCAGCCCTGCAACAGCGTGCTGGTCGAGGCGAGCATTGCGAACGGCAGCCCGATCGCTGCGGTCAACGCGAGCAGCAGATCCAAGAACGGATGCGCCGCCACACCAGCCAGCCGCATCGGCCGTATCGCCCACACGACGGCCGCAATCGCCGCAAGGGCCAGCAATGCAATATGAACGGCACTCGCTACTCGAACGCGAGGCGACGTCGCCGCCCAGTGCGCGTACGCGTATCCCAGCAGCAGCGTGCTCTGAAAGAAGACGAGACAGGTGATCCAGACAGCCGCAGAGCCGCCCAGCGCAGGCAGCAGCTCCTTCGCCGCCATCGGCTCCACAACAAACAGCAGGAACGACGCCAGGCAGATACATCCACTGACCAGCCACGAGAGATGCTTCAAAACAATCTGCTCCAGATGCAAGCTAGCCATGCGAACGTAGCGACGGACCCTTGTACCAGAGCCGCGACCGCTCCGTCGTTCTCGCCATCGTGCCGGCATCACTACTGTGCGGGTCTGCGACAATCAGAACAACGATGCGCCTTCTGCCGAAATTTCTGCTCTCCGCCCTCGCCCCCGAGCAGTTCCCTGCGCCGGGCCCGCCTGAGGTCGCCTTCCTTGGCCGCTCGAATGTCGGCAAATCGAGCTTGCTCAACGCACTGGTCGGGTCCAAGCAGGCGCATGTCTCCTCGACGCCCGGCCGCACACAGGCCATCAACTTCTTCGCACTGTATGACTCGCCCACGCTCAGCGAGCCGGTGCTGATGTTCGCCGACCTTCCAGGCTACGGCTACGCCAAGATTTCGAGATCAATCAGCGCCGGCTGGCCGCTCTTCATCGAGCCCTACCTGGCCGAGCGGCCAACCCTGGCGCTCTGCATTTGCCTGGTCGATAGCAAGGTTCCGCCGCAGGAGAGCGATGCGCAGCTCATCCGCTATCTGCGCAGCGCAGGGCGTCCCTTTCTCGTGGTGGGGACCAAGGCCGACCGGCTCTCCGGCAACGAGCGCACACGCTCGGCGATCGCGCTCAAGCGCGAGCTCGGGATCGATAATCTGTTGCTCTGCTCTGCGAAGACTGACCTTGGACTGAAGGAGCTCTGGGCCCGGCTGCAAGCGGTGGTGACGGAAGGCGGAGTCCGCGCCGACTAGCGTGCGCGCCTGCTACCAGGCGGAGTAGGGCTGCCCGTCGCTGCCCGTCGCATCGGAGCCGCTGTGGATGTCATTCACACCGGGCTCCGTCTGGTCCACATTCTGCAGCGTATCGTCTGTGGCGGTCACCCACGTCGTATCGCTGTGCGTCATGGGATCCACCGGGATCTTGCGCAGATACCCGCCCTGCACCAGGTCATCCAGCGACTGCGGCGCCTTTTCCTTGTCGGCAGTGTAGGCGTCGATCGCGCCACGCAGCACGTGCAGGTCTTCGCGGAGTACGGCTTCCTTCGCTGCCTTCACTGAAGCGAGATAGTTCGGAATCGCAATGGCCGCCAGCACGGCGATGATCAGCATCACGATCATCAACTCGATGAGCGTGAAGCCGGCCTCACCCGACGCGCGGCGCACGCGCAGCCTACCACTGGCCATATTTGGTCCCGTTCAGTGCTGTTCCCTGCGATTTGGAATAAACGTCGAACACGCTCTGCCCGCCGAACGAATCGCCGTTCGGATCATCCTGCATCGACCGCATGCCCCACTCTGCTTTGCCGGTCATCGGATCGATCGGAATGCGACGCAGGAAGCGCACCTTCTTGCCTTGTATCTCGACGCCCTTCACCAGTGTGTCGAGGTCCGGAGGATAGTTGCCGCTCTCCACCTTGGTCTGAATGCCGCCTTTGTCCGCGGCATCCTTGTAGGCATCGATCGCGTGCCGCATCTCCCACAGGTCGGTGCGCAGCTCGCGCTCCTTCTCACGCTTGATATTCCACCGCGCCAGCGGCACCGCAGCCGACGCGAGAAAGCCCAGGATCGCCACCGTGATGATCAACTCGATCAGGGTGAGTCCGGCTTCGCGCGATGCACCGGCACCGAACCGGTGCTTCTGGATGAAGCGAATCATAGCTGCGTTCCTGCGCTGCCTTCCTGTGTTTGCCGAGCCCGGCCTCTACTGAGACTGGACGTGGACGATGGTGCCGGACGTGATCACCGGGAGCGCCTGCTGCTTGCTGTCCCGCACAGCCGCCTTCGCAATGCTCACGATGCTGTCTCCCACAGCATTCGCCTGGAACGTAAGGACGCACAAGGGGCCTGATCCGCTCACGCCGGCGACTCCGGGTGGCCGGGAGGCAGAGATCGCGACACCACCCGAACCGTCATCCCGGTGCACCAGCGCGACAGTCTGGCCATCGTGACCAAGGTACGTACCCGAGTCCACATTGATCAGCGTCAGCTTGGTGCGGTCATACTGCAACTGGAGCGGCACCGAGAAGACATCCGCGCCCCCGGCGACATTCACCGCAAGCTGGAAGTTCTGCCCGACCTTGGTCGGCGCCGCCGGTGCTGCCAGCGAAACAGAGACTGGAGCCGCATTGGCTGCGGGCTGGTCTGCTGCCGCGCCAGGCTGACCAGGGGTCGCGCCAGCCTGAGCAGGGGCCGCGCCAGCTTGACCCGCTGCCGCGCCAGCCTGACCCGGAGCCTGACCAGCGAGCACCTGGCCCGGCGTGACCGGAGCCTGCGCTCCCGCTGCGGGCTGAACTGCGGCTGCAGGCACGCGGATGGAGCCGATGCGCCGCAGCGAAATACTCGTACCCGTGCCCGTATCGATCTCCTGCAGGTTGAGCGGGTTCAATTCCTCACCGCGGACCACGTGCGGCACCAGCATGAACACGATCTCGTCCTTCGACGTGATCTTGTCATTGTTGCTGAACAGATACTTCAGCAGCGGGATCTGTGCCAGCCCGGGCGTGCCGGAGAAGTTGTTTTGCAGGCTCGTCTGCAACAGGCCACCGAGAATGCTGGCCTCCCCTTCCTTCAGCCGGATGGTCTGGTCGACCACGCGCTGGCTGAAGATCGGCTCATTGATGCCGCTGATCGAGACGGTGCCATTCTCCTGCGTAATCTGGAGCTTCAGCTTCAGTGTGACGTCGTGATCGTAGTGAATCACCGGCGTGATCTCGATCTCGACACCCACGTCCTGGTACTGGAACTGCGTGTTCACCAGCGAGCTGACGACCGCGGTGGCCGCGCCGGTCTGGTACGAACCCGTAGCGATCGGAATCTTCGAACCGACCTTCAGGTCAGCCTTCTGGCCATCGCTCGCGCGAATGCGCGGATTCTGCAGCACGCGCGTGTCGCTGTCGGTCAGCAGCAGGTTCGCGGTGGCCGTGCTGATCGTCACCGCGACGTTGTTCGAGTTCAGATTGCCCAGCGTGTTCAGCGTCAGGCCATTGCCATTGTTGTTGTTCGTCGTCGTGCTGCCGCTGGTCGTGCTCGTGCCGTTGCTGTTGGTCGTGCTCGTCGTCGCGGTGCTGTTCTGCAGTGCCGCTGAGAACTGCTGCGGCAGGATGATGCCCAGGTTCCGCTCGTGGTTACGATTCACTTCGAGCACGGCCACATCCACGACCACTTCCGGGCGCGCTTTATCGAGATCGTCAATCAGCTTGCGCGCCAGCAGCAGCTCGTCCGGCGTCGCCCGCATCACGATCGCATTCTGGCTGGGCACCGCGTACAGCTTGCTGTTCGTGATCACGTTGCGCAGCGCCGTCTGAACGTCGTTCAGATCGTTCGTCTGTGACGCATTCGTCAGATAGAAGGTCTGCACTGCCTGCGCATCCAGCTCCGTCCGCTTCGCGCGCGTGTTCTGCGCCACGAAGATGGTGTTGTTCGTCACCGGACGCCAGAAGGTGTTCGTGATCACGCCGAGAATGTGCAGCGCATCCATCAGCGAAACGTTTTGCAGGTCCACCTGCACGCGCTTGCCGGTGTAATCAGGATCGAACAGCACATTCACGCCCGCGATCTTGCCGATGGTTTGATAGACCACCTTCGAATCTTCGAACTCGCGGATCGTGATCGGCTCGTTCGAAACCGCCTTCAGCTCGGCGGGCGCGGCCACATCACCAAGCGGCGTCTGGTCCTGCGGCTGCAGTGAGGACTCGCCCTTCGGCGTCGTCGCTACCTTCTCCTGCGTGGACTTGATGTCCTGCTGCGCCAGCTCATTGCCCGGATCGATCTCGAGCGCCCGCGCGAACTCGGTCAGCGCGCCGCTATAGTCGCCCTGGTCGCGCAGCTTCTCACCCTGGTGGGTGTGGACCGCGGCCGCGGTAAAGCGCAGCCGGTTGTAGCTGGTCTTGTAGTAGAGATTGCCCGGCTCCCTCTGGAAAGCCGAGGCATACGCGGCGTAGGCCGCAAGGTAGTCGTCTCGCGCTTCAGCAGCCTGGCCCTCTTTGTAGAGCGCCTTGGCTGACTTGCCCCGCGCTTCGACATTGCGTGTCGCGAGCGTCGGCAGCGTGAGCAGAAGAAGGACGAGCAGGGTCCAGCGTACAGTGCGTCGGCTCATGGAACTCCACGGATAAAGGAAGCGATGAGGTGCATGCAAGTGCTCATGCACATGGACCGGGGCCCCGCTCCTGTTTGTGCTGTCGAGAGACGCCCTCACGTGCTTGCGTCTCCTGAATGAGAGCGCGCGCTCGCTGAACGGCGATTATAGCAAAGCGATACCGCCCGGGCCGGCCGCCCGGAAAGCCCTTCGATCTGCATGTTAACCTGACATTTACGCCTATGGCCCGGCAGTCCAGTCATACCGTCGCGCCGTCCCCTCCGAAGAAGCCCAAGGAGCGGGACCCGGTCGCCGCAGGTAGCCGCGACGCCTCCTTCAACCGCGCCGCAGGACACAACTACTTCCTGCTCGATCGCTTTGAGGCAGGCATCGCCCTGCGCGGCACCGAGGTCAAATCCATCCGCGAGGGCAATGCCAACCTCAAGGACGCCTACGGGCTCATCAGGGGCGGCGAAGCTTTTCTTCTCAATGCGCATATCGGTCCCTACTCGCACGGCAACGCCAGCAATCACGAGGCCGTTCGCACCCGCAAGTTATTGCTCAAGCGGGAGGAGCTCAACAAGCTCGAGGGGAAGACGCAGATCAAAGGCCACACGCTCATCCCCACGCGGCTTTATTTCCGAAACGGCCGCGTGAAGTGCGAACTCGCCGTCGCCAAAGGCAAGCAGGACTGGGACAAGCGCGAGACCGTTAAGCGCCGCGAAGCCGACCGTGAGGCCAAAGCCGCCATCGTGAGCAGCCAGCGCCGCGCCGCCAACGGCTGAGCCCCTTGCCCATCCGGGCCTAGAATCGCTACACACTCGCAACTACCAGGAGCTACATGAAGACAGAACTGTCGTCCGTTGCGCCCGCCGCGGTCGAAACGGAGATGCTGGTCGCCTTTGCCCTGAACCGTGCCGACAAGAAGGACAAGCAGGCCCCTCCTCAGATCGAGCTGCTCACGAACGAGGCGCCGGTAACAGCCGCCGCATCGCAGGCCGTCAGCGGTCGCGAGTTCTCTGCCGGCTCGGGCGAGACCCTCCTGCTGCACCAGCCTGCGGGCCTGAAGGCCGCACGCCTGCTGATCGTCGGCCTGTCGAAACCCACCCTCGCCGAGCTCCGCAAAGCTGCTGGCGCCGCGGTCCGCTTCGCCAAGCCCCGCGCGATTCGCAACCTCACTCTGCTGCTGCCCACAGGGGGCGAGTGGGATGCCGCACGCACCGCGCGCACCGCGACTGAAGCTGCCATCATCGCCGACTACGACTCCGACACCTACCGCTCCGATCGCAAGGACCGCAGCGTCGAGACGGTCACCCTGCTCGGCTCTGGCGATGCCTCCGCAAGTGGACATCGTGAGGGCGTCATCATCGCCGAGTCGCAGAACTTCGCGCGCACCCTCATCAATGAGCCCGGCAATTATCTGCCGCCAACCGAGCTCGGCCGCCGCACCGCTGCCATGGCTGCGGAACTCGGCCTTCCCTGCGAAGTGCACAGCACAGACAAGCTCAAGGAACTCAAGATGGGTGCCTTCCTCAGCGTGGCCCAGGGCTCGGCGGAGCCGCCGGCCTTGATCGTGTTGCGCTATGAGCCTGCGGATGCACCCAAGGACGGGCCCGTGCTCGGACTTGTCGGCAAGGCGATCACCTTCGACACCGGCGGCATCTCCATCAAGCCGGCAGACGGCATGGAGAAGATGAAGTACGACATGGCCGGCGGCGCAGCCATGCTCGGCGCCTTCCGCGCCATCGCGCTGCTTAAGCCGAAGGTGCGCGTCATCGCCGTGATCTGCTCTGCAGAGAACATGCCGAGCGGCACCGCGTACAAGCCGGGCGATATCACCACAGCCATGTCGGGTAAGACCATCGAAGTCATCAACACCGATGCCGAAGGCCGGCTCGTGCTCGCCGATGGTCTGCACTATGCGCAGCAGCTCGGCGCCAATCACCTCATCGACGCGGCCACGCTGACTGGTGCCGTCGCCGTCGCGCTCGGCCAGATCAACGCCGGCGTCTTCTCGAACTCCGACGAAGAGTACGCGCACTTTACTCGCGCAGCAGAGCTCTCCGGCGAGCGCTTCTGGCGTCTGCCCGTCGAAGACGAGTACCGCGAACAGATCGTCTCGCAGATCGGCGACATCAAGAACACCGGCGGCCGCTACGGCGGCTCAATCACCGCGGCGATGTTCCTCAAGGAATTCGTCGGCGACACACCGTGGCTGCACCTGGACATCGCATCCACTGCGTGGAACGACGATGCCAAGAGCTGGATCGCCTCCGGCCCTACCGGCATCGCCGTTCGCACCATCACCGAGTGGGTCCGCACCTACGCCTCGTAGGCGCATCCGCAGGCAAAACGCAAAAGGCGGACGTCGTCACCGGCGTCCGCCTCTGCCTTTCTGCTGCGACTTTGTGCTCCGGCTGCGCTTAGGCCGCGCGCTGCGCCGACTGACCGCTCACCTTGTTGATGATCGCTTTGCTGAATGCTGGAATGTCGTCCGGCTTGCGGCTGGTGATGAACTGCCCATCCTCCGCCACCTCCTGATCGACCCAGTTGGCGCCCGCGTTCTTCAGGTCCGTGTGCACCGACGGCCACGACGTCATCGTCTTGCCGCGCACCACGCCCGCCTCGATCAGCATCCACGGCCCGTGACAAATCGCCGCCACCGGCTTGCCTGACTCGACAAAGCGCTTCACGAAATCGACTGCCTCGGGCTGCATGCGCAGCTTGTCCGGATTGATCTGGCCGCCCGGCAGAATCAGCGCGTCATAGTCCTCCACCCGCGCCTGAGACACCTGCTTATCGACCGGCACCGAGTCGCCCCAGTCAGTCTGATTCCAGCCCTTGATCTGACCATCCTTCACGCTGAGGACCTCTGTCTTCGCGCCCGCAGCTTCGACATTCTTCTTCGGGTCGGTCAGCTCCACCTGCTCAAAGCCGTCCGTTGCCAGAATCGCGATCTTGCGTCCGTTCAGTTCTCCGCTCATGATTTTCATCTCCACTCCATAGGACTGCGACACGCGGAGAGCCGTTGCCAGCGGGCCCTCTCTTCAGCGCAACACATTGCATTGACGCTGCTTTAACAAAGCCGAAGCAGCCCCTCTGCACGATACTGCGCATCTGACGGTACGAACTCCCGGAGGAGACCGATCGTGACCTCACGCCGCTTGATCCCATTTGCCTTGGCCGGCACAGCGCTGCTCGCGCTCTCTGCCTGTAACAACGCACACACGACACAGATCTCGGGCGCGGGCAGCACCTTCGTCTATCCCGCGATGGGCCGCTGGACCCAGGACTACCAACAGGCTCACAAAGACGTGCGCATCAACTATCAATCGATCGGCAGTGGCGGCGGCATTCAACAGGTCAAGTCGGGCACCGTCGACTTCGGCGCATCCGACGCGGCGCTCACCGATGAGCAGCTCGGCGCAATGAAGCCAGTTCTGCAACTGCCCGAGTCCGCAGGCCCGGTTTGCATCACCTACAATTTGCCGCAGGTCACGCAGTCGCTCCACCTCTCGCCAGAGGCGATGGCCGGCATCTTCCTCGGCACGATCAAGAGCTGGCAGGATCCCGTGATCAAGGGCGCCAACCCCGGCATTGCACTGCCCAACGTGCCGATCACCGTCGTCCACCGCGCGGACAGCAGCGGCACCAGCAACATCTTCACCAGCTATCTCGCCGAAGTCAGCAAGGACTGGAAGAACAAGGTCGGCAAAGGGACACAGGTGAACTGGCCTGCGGGCAACGGCGGCAAAGGCAGCGAAGGTGTCACCGGCCAGATCCGCCAGACGCCCGGCTCCATTGGCTACGTCGAGCTCACCTACGCGCAGCAGAACAAGCTGCCCGTCGCCGCGATTGAGAATCAGGCCGGCCACTACATCCAGCCCAGCCCGGAGAGCACGACCGCCGCAATCAACGGCTTCCTCAATCAACTGCAGCAGGACCCGCGCCAGCCGATCGTCAATCCGCCCGCCGCAGCCGCCGACGCCTACCCCATCGCGGGCCTCACGTTCCTGATCATCCCGAAGGATGGCGTGGATGTCGAAAAGCGCCAGGCGCTGAAAAACTTCGTGAAGTACGTCGTAAGCGATGGCCAGAACGTCGCCACCTCGCTCAACTACGCGCCACTGCCCGACGGCGTAAAGCAGAACGACCTCAACGTGCTGAACCAGATGACCGCGCAAGGCAAGCCGCTGCAGTAGCCATTCGGCGGGTCAGCCAACAACGCGTAGCTGACTCGCCGACTCTACATCGCTTCCGGGACCGCGATCCCCAGCCAGCCCAGCACCCGGACCAGTTCACGCTCTGCAACCGCCGCAGTGGCAAGTAGCAGATTCTTCCGCACTGCATCGCTCTCCGTCAAAATGTGGAAGCGGTGGTAGAAGTTGTTGAACTGCTGCGCGAGCTGGAAGGCATGCTTCGCGAGGTACGCCGGCTCCGCAGTCGCGATGCACTGCTCCAGCAGCAGCGTCGTTTTCGATGCCGTCTGCCACAGCTCCCACAAATCCGTTCCCTCTTCGCCTTCGACGAACTGCGCCATGCCAGACCCATCGACGGCCGCCAGCGCCTCCGCGGGCGGGATCGCTGCCTTGCGAAAGATGCTGCGGGCGCGCACCACGGCGTACTGCACGTACGGCCCGGTCTCGCCCTCGAAGCTGAGCGCGTCTTCAAAGTCGAACGCGATCACGGAGTTGCGCGTGTACTTCAGCATGAAGTAGCGCAGCGCGCCGATCGCGATGGTGGTCCCAATCGCCAGCCGCTCCGCCTCGCTTAGCTCCGGGTGCCGCGCGTTCACTTCGCGCGTCGCCGCGGCGATCAGCCGGTCGATCAGGTCGTCTGCCTTCACGCCAAAGCCCTTGCGTCCGGAGACCTCGATGTACGCGCGCCCGCGATCCTCGGCGGAAAGCGTGTAGCCCAGCTCTTCTGCACAGCGCGGCGTCAACGCCACCATCTCGTAGGAGAAATGCGTGTAGCGGTCCGCCGCATCGGTATAGCCAAGGCCGCGCAGCGCCTCGATCACGTTTGCCTGGGGGTCGGCCTGCCGCGAATCGATCACGTTGTAGATCGCTTGCGCGCCACCGAAGTGCGGATGCTCGGCTTCGCCCTGCTCTGCCGAGATCCAGCACGCGTGGTCCGCGTAGGTGAAGAACGGACGATAGCCGAAGTCGCGCCCCAGCAGTCCGAATTTCCACAGGTGATACGCGATGTCCTTGCCGACGTACGTCACCGTGCCGTTCGAGCGCACGATCACCTTCGCGTCTTCATCCGTCTCTGCACTCGCATCCGCGTCGCTGCCGGCGCGCCGCATCACCCAGCAACCAGTGTTCTTGCCCGCGGTCTCGTAGTACAGCACGCCGCGCTCTTTCAACTGCGCGAACGCCAGATCCCAGAAGTGCAGGTGCAGGATCTCGCTCTCCCGCGGCAGAAAGTCGTATTCGATGCCCAGCCGTTGCATCGTCTCGAGATGCCGCCGCAGGACCGCATTCGAGATCGTATCCGCGGCTGCGGCAATCTCGTTCCCGCCCGCCTCAATCGCATGCAGCGTCCCGAGCCGCAGCCCGCGCCGCTGCTGCTTCACCGCTGCATCATCCACCTCGTCGTACCAGGCCGACACACGCGCATACACATCCCAGCAGTAGTAATCCAGCCGCTCATTGCGCGCACTCAGCTCGCGGAACAGGATCGCGATCTGCTCCTGCGACAGGTTCTCGAGGTGCATCAGGCCAACGACCACATCGGCAACCTGCACGCCCGTGTTGTCGATGTAGTTCTGCACATCCACACGCTGTCCGGCCGCGCGCAGCATACGCACAAATGTGTCACCCAGAATCGCGTTGCGCAGGTGGCCGACATGCGCTGCCTTGTTTGGATTGATGCTGGTGTGCTCCACCAGCGAGTGAATGCCCTGGCCGAACGCGGCGCTCTCCTGCTCGCGCGCGACTGCGCTCAGCGCTGCCGTTCGATCCAGCCGCGCATTCAGATAGCCCGCACCCGCCACCTCGAAGCTTGCGAAGCCGGGGAGCGGCTGCTCCTTCAACGCCGCAAGTAACTCGGCAGCGATCTGTTTCGGCGCGCGGCGCAGCGGCCGAGCCAGCTCAAACGCCAGCGGTGTCGCATAGTCGCCCAGCGCCACCTGCGGCGGCTGCTCGATCGCAACCCGCACTGCGGCCAGCCCGAAGCGCTCCTCGACGATGCTGCGCAACCGCTCGCGCAGCCTCTGTTGCATCTCTCTGTACAGGGTGAAATCCTCGGGTCGCGCGCCGGGCAAAGCAGCGCGAAACTATTGATTTTGCTGCTGATTTTAGCAGAGCCGCAGCGCGCCTCTCTGTTTGACGCTCGCCGGGCGCGTCCCTAAGATGAACAGGAGTCTCGGTCGCCGCCGACGCATGCAGCCCGCCTGAGCTGGAAGCAAGAACCCACCGATGACCGACCGCACGCCCTTCTACATCACCACGCCGATCTACTACGTGAATGCGCGGCCGCACCTCGGCACCGCCTACTCCACCATCGTCACGGACACGATCGCGCGCCTCAAGCGAGCCGAAGGCCACGACGTCTACTTCCTCACCGGCACCGATGAGCACGGGCAGAAAATCCAGCGCTCTGCACGCGCCATGAACTGCACCCCGCAGCACTTCGTCGATGAGGTAGCCGCTGAATTCCGCGCGCTCTGGCAGAAGCTCGGGCTCAGCAACAACGACTTCATCCGCACCACCGAGCCACGCCACACGCAAGGCGTGCAGCAGCTGTTCACGCTGCTCAAGGAGCGCGGCTTCATCTACAAGGGCTCCTACACCGGCCAGTATTGCGTGTTCGACGAAGCCTACGTGGAAGGCCCGCCCGGCACCCTCTGCCCGGACTGCGGCCGCCTCACTGAGACAGTCAGCGAAGAGAACTACTTCTTCAAGCTCTCCGCCTTCGAGCGCCGTCTGCTCGAGTACTACGACGAGCACCCGGAGTTCATCCGCCCCGAAACGCGCCGCAACGAAGTGCTCGCCTTTGTGCGCAGCGGCCTGCGCGATCTCTCCATCAGCCGCACCAGCTTCACCTGGGGCATCCCCGTGCCGGGCGATGAAAAGCACGTCATCTACGTGTGGATGGACGCGCTCGCCAACTACATCACGGCGCTCGGCTGGGGCAGCGCGGATGACTCGCTCTACCGTCGCTACTGGGCCGATCCAGCGCTCGCCGGCACCGGCACGCCGCTGCACATCATCGGCAAAGAGATCTCGCGCTTCCACTGCGTCTACTGGCCGGCCTTCTTGATGGCCGCGGGCCTGCCGCTGCCGCACTCGATCTACGCGCACGGCTGGCTGCTCTTCGAGCAGAGCAAGATGTCGAAGTCGCGCGGCAACATCGTGCGCGCGGAGACGATTCACGAAGTGCTCGGCAACGACGCGCTGCGCTACTTCCTCTTGCGTGAAGTCGTCTTCGGCCAGGACGGCAGCTTCTCCTTCGACGCGCTCGTGCAGCGCTACAACGCCGACCTCGCCAACGGCTACGGCAACCTCGTCAGCCGCACACTCGCCATGATCACGCGCTACTTCGGCAGTGTCGTGCCGAGCGGCGCCAGCGACCCCGCCGTGCGCGAAGCTGCCGAGTCGGCCATCGCCACGGTGCGCGAGCGCATGGACGCGTTCGACTTCTCGCGCGCGCTCGAAGCTCTCTGGCAGTTCGTCGGCACCATCGACGCATACATCACCGCGAACGCGCCCTGGAAGCTTGGCGCGCTTGACGATGACACCAGCCGCCAGCAGCTCGCCACCATCCTCTACACCTGCGCCGAGGCCATCCGCATCGTCACCGCGCTGGTCGCGCCCGTGCTGCCCGATGCCGCAGCCAAGGTCTGGCATCAGCTCGGCCTCGGCGACATCACCCTCGCTGATCTCAGTCGCATCACCTGGGGCGGCCTCGCCGCCGGCACCCAACTCGGCGAACCCGCGCCGCTCTTCCCCCGCGCAGACAAGGACGCAGTCACCCGCATGAAAGACCTCGAAGAAAATCGCCCGCAGAGCGCACTCGAACAGGCGCTCGCCTCTGCTCCCACTCCAACGGCCGCACAGCCCGCCACCACCGCGTCGGCAACGCCCGCCAGCGCTGCGCCCGATGCCGCGCCGAAGCCAGTCGCGGCGAACACCCCGAGCGAGCCCGCCCCGGCCTCCGTCGCCACCGCGACCACACCAGCCGTCGCGCCCAGCGCGCCGCCCGCACAGATCACCATCGATGACTTCACCAGGATCGAACTGCGCGTCGCCAGAGTTCTCGTCGCGGAGCGCGTGCCCAAGTCCGACAAGCTCCTGCGCCTCGAAGTCGACCTCGGCACGGAAAAGCGCCAGATCCTCGCCGGCATCGCGGAGTCCTACGAGCCGGAGTCGCTCATCGGTCGCAAGGTGATCGTCGTCGCGAACCTCGCACCACGCAAGCTGCGCGGCTTCGAGTCCAACGGCATGCTGCTCGCCGGCTCGGTCGAAGGCGGCAAGGCCGCGCTCGCCAGCTTCCTCGAGGATGTGCCGCTCGGCGCGCGGGTGAAGTAGTCAGCCATGTCCTCTGCCCCGCTGCTCACCGACTCGCACGCGCATCTCGACAGCCCGCGCTATGACGCGGACCGCGACGCCGTGCTGCAGTCCGCGCGCGCCGCGGGTGTCGGCACCGTGCTCTCGATCGGCATCGGTGACGGGCCCGCAACCATGCACCAGGCCGTCGACCTCTGCCGGCAGTATGCCGATCGCGACGATGTGCCGCGCCTCTACGCAACCGCTGGCGTGCATCCGGACGAAGCCGCCAACCTGGACGAGTCCGCGCTCCTGAAGCTCGACACGCTTCTCAGCCAGCCCGAGGTGATCGCCTGCGGCGAGATCGGGCTCGACTACTACTGGGACACGGCGCCCCGCACCGTGCAGCACACCGCGTTCATCCAGCAGATGGAGCTCGCCGCCGGTCACGCCCTGCCCATCGTCATCCACTGCCGCGCCGCGGAGCGTGCCGGTACCGGCGACACTGCCGCGTGGGACGACACACTCTCGCTGCTCGATCGCCACTGGCGGCAGACCGGTCTCGGCGGCATCCTGCACTGCTTCGCCGGCACTCCGGAGCACGCGCGCCGCGCCATCGAATACGGCTTCCTCATCTCCTTCGCCGGCAACCTCACCTTCCCCAAAGCGCAGCCCATTCGCGACGCAGCGCAGTCTGTGCCGCTCAGTGCACTCCTCGTCGAGACTGACGCCCCGTTCCTCACCCCAGTGCCGCGCCGCGGACAACGCAACGAGCCCGCCTACGTCAGCGAGACAGCCGCCGCCCTGGCCGCCCTGCGCGGCATCGCCACCGCCGAGCTCGCAGCCGCCACCACTGCGAATTTCGACCGGCTGATGAAGCTGTCGCCCGCCACCACCTCGGGAGAGCTACGCTAGCCACGGCATGGATGATGCCCGCAGAGCGCGCATTGACCGGTTCATCCTCGATGAGATCGAAACAGTGCCGCACCTTGAAGCGCTCCTGCTCCTCTTCAGTCGCCGACCCTCCTGCTGCACTGCAGAGGAGATGGCAGGGCTGCTCTATGTGCAGACGGAGGTCGCGTCGCGCATCCTCGAAGGGCTGCGCATGCGCCAGCTTGTCGCCACCAGCGGGGAGGCGCCCATTCGCTACCAGTACGCCGTCTCGTCTCAGGATCGCGACCAGCTCATCGAGGACGTGGAGGCCCTCTATCGCCGCGAACTGGTGCGCATCGCGTCCATGATCCATTCCAAGGCCTCGCCCGGTGTGCTCGACTTTGCGCGTGCCTTTCGGTTCAAAAAGGACAAGCCATGATGGCCAGCGCCGTCTACATTCTGGGCACCCTCGTCGCGCTCGCCTGCGCCATCCTGCTGCTGCGTGGCTACAGCCGCGGCCGCCAACGGCTCCTGCTGTGGAGCGGCCTCTGCTTCCTCGGCCTCGCGCTCTCGAACCTCCTCATCTTCGTGGACCTGATCCTCATCCCGCAGCGCGACCTGTACCTGTTCCGCCTGGCCACGGCAGCCGTCTCCATGCTGCTGCTGGTCTACGGCCTGATCCGGGAAGGAGCCTGAAAATGCAGATGGCCTCATTCCTGCTCGGCGTCATCGCGACCACGTCCCTGATCGCGGCAGGCTTCTTCTATCGCTTCTGGCGAGAGACGCGCGATGCCCTGTTCCTCGCGTTCAGCCTCGCCTTCCTCATCGAGGCCATCAATCGCACCTCGATCCTGCTGCTGCCGCATCCGAACGAGGGCAGCGCCTACGTGTACCTCGTCCGCCTGCTCGCGTTTCTGCTGATCCTCGGCGCGATCATCCGCAAAAACTACGGCACCGCCTGATCCCGTTGCGTGCCGCCAATCCCCCTGCTTGCATCTCCTGGAGAGTCGGACCGGCCGCATAGCCTAGAATCGAAACTTTGGCAGCGGGGTGAACAGACGCTCTCTCCGCCGCCGACGAAAGGAAGACATGGCAGCCGAGAATTCGTTTGATGTGGTCAGCAAAGTCGAGATCCAGGAGGTGCGCAACGCCATCGACCAGGCCATCAAGGAAGTGCGCGCCCGCTTCGACCTGAAGGATTCCAACTCCGAGATCAAGCTCGAGGATGGCGACAAGACCATCCAGCTCGCCTCCGCAGACGAGTACAAGCTCGACGCCGTGAAGGAGATCCTCCAGCAGAAGATGGTCAAGCGCGGCATCTCGCTCAAGTCCCTCAAATTCGAGAAGCTCGAGCAGGCCATGGGCAAGAGCGTCCGCCAGAAGATCACCCTTCAGCAGGGCATCCCCGGCGACAAGGCGAAGGAAATCGTCAAGGTCATCAAGGACTCGAAGAAGAAGATCCAGGCCTCGATCCAGGGCGAAACCGTGCGCATCACCGGAAAAGACCGCGACATCCTGCAGGAGGCTATCGCCCTGCTCCGCGGCCACGACTTCGGCCTCGATCTCCAGTTCACAAACTACCGGTCCAATTGAAGCCTCATCACAGTGGCCGGGCAGCCGGTGCCTGAGCGTCTACACTAAGGGAGAGGGAGCCGCGGCCAGGTGAGCACACAGGCAGTTGGGACAGCGAAAGAGGTATTCGAGCTGCTGCGGGACGACCTCCGGGCCGTCGAGCGGGAGCTGGCACGCGACTCCGATTCCTCCGTCCAGGCCATCACCGAAATCGCCGGCTACCTGCGCGAGGGCGGCGGCAAGCGCATCCGCCCCACCCTGCTGCTCCTCGCAGCCCGCGCCCTCGGCTACACCGGCCGTGGCAGCATCCGGCTCGGCGCCGTCGTCGAGATGGTCCACACCGCCACCCTGGTCCACGACGACATCATCGACGCCGCGGACACCCGTCGCGGCCGCCCCTCCGCCAACACCACCTGGGGCAACTCCCGCTGCGTCCTCGCCGGCGACTGGCTCTACATGCAGGCCTTCCGCATCGCTCTCGAAGAGCGCAACTTCAAGGTCCTCGACCTGCTCATCGGCCTCACCCAGCAGATGGTCGAAGGCGAACTCCTCCAGACCGAAACGCTCGGCCGCATGGTCACCGAGACGGAGTACTACCAGCTCATCCATCGCAAGACGGCCTGCCTGTTCAGCGTCTCCGTGCGCCTCGGCTCCGTCCTTGCCGACGTCAACAGCGCCCTCGAAGCGCAGCTCGGCGCTTACGGACATAACCTCGGCATCGCCTTCCAGATTGTCGATGACGTCCTCGACCTGACCGCCAGCGAGGCGACCCTCGGCAAGCCCGTCGCCAGCGACCTCCGCGAAGGCAAAGCCACCCTGCCCGTCATCCACGCCTACGCGCACGGCACCCCGGCGGAGCGCACCGCCATCGAACGCGTGCTCACCGAAGAGTCGTTCGAGCACGTCTCCCACGCCGACATCCTCGCCATCCTCGAGCGGCATCGCTCCGTCGACTACGCGCTCGCGGCGGCCTTCCGCTACGCCGAAGCAGCCCGCGTCTCCCTCACCGACCTGCCCGAGAGCGACGAGCGCCGCGCCCTGCTCTGGATGCCCGACTTCGTCGTCGCCCGCGACAAGTAAGTCGCCCGCGATGACGGAAGACAAGTGACGGAGAAGTAGCTCCGCCGCCTCCCTTCGTCTCTCGTCACCGCCACAGACACGCACTCCCTCCCGCCGCGCAGCTTGGGTGAGCAGTGATCGCACGAACATCGTGTGACACCCGTTTGCGCGTAGCCCACGCAACAGCACAGCGGGTGAGCGGAATCCCACCCACATGGATCGTGCGGCTGCCGGCAGCCTCTTCCGAAGCTTTCTCGACGCGCTGCCCCAGGGCTTCGCAACCCGTCTCCACATCCTGACCGATGCCGATGCCGACGGCCTGCCCGCCGCCGCCATCCTGATGCGTGCGTTACATCGCGCCGGCTATCTCAACGTCACCGCCGAACCACGCCGCAAATTCGAAAACGCATGGATGCCCGAGGTGCGCAGCCGCATCGCCGCGCTCGACCCGAAGGCGCTGCTCGTTGTCGACCTCGGCGCACGGCCGGAGCCGCTGCTCCCCGGCATCCCCACCCTGCTCATCGACCACCATGCGCCCTTCGGCACGCCGCCCGACGCCACGCTGCTCACCGCCTATGGCACAGAGCCGACGGCCACTACCGGCCTGCTCGCGTACTGGTGCGCGCTCGCACTCGACCCCGTACGCAATGAGGATCTGCTGTGGCTCGCGGGCATCTCGCTGCTCTCCGATCTCGGTGAGCGCGCGCCCTTCCCGGAGCTTGCCCTCGCACGCGAGCGCTTCGGCGCCACCGCGCTCAAGGAGCTCACCTCGCTCCTCAACGCACCCCGCCGCACCGCCGAGGGTGACGCCAGCCCCGCGCTCGCCCTGCTGCTCACCGGCGCAACACCAAAGCAGATCCTCAAGAGCGCCGCACCGGAACTGGAAGCGCTGACCCACGCCAAGGCCGAGGTCAATGCGGCACTGGCCGAAGCACGCCGCGCGCGTCCCTACTTTTCCGACCGCTATCGCGAAGAGCTCGGCGCACAACTCGTCGCGATCCGCATCGATACGCCCGTGCAGGTGCATCCGCTGGTTGCGCAAACCTGGCGCGCGCGCTTCCCGCAGAGCGTCGTCTTCGGCGTCAACTTCGGCTTCCGTCCCGGCTACGTGCACTTCGCAGGACGCGCCCCCGACGGCGTGCCACTGCTCGACTTCCTGCGCCGCCGCACACCGCCCGGCGCGGACGCGACCTACGGCGGTGGTCACGATCAGGCCTCCGGCGGCGCGCTGCCATTCGGCTTGTGGAATGACTTCGTCGCCGAGCTCGGCTTCGGCCCCGAACTGCTGGCAACGCAGCCTGCACTGGAGCGAGCCTCGTGACCAAGCATGATGCCAGGGCGAAAGGCGCGAGCAAAGCGAAGGAACAAGCTGAGCTGACGCCCGCACAGCAGGAGCGCCTCAAGAAAAAGCAGGCCCGCGAACGCGCCGCGAAGAAGCGTGCTGCGCTCGTCGAGGCACGCACCCGCCAGAAGGAGCAGCAGGCCGCCGAAGCAGCCGAGCGCGAAGCCAACCCGCTCTTCCGCTGCCCCGATCCGGCCTCGCTCTCTTTGGACGCGTCCGACGCACCCCGCTTCCCTGCCGACGCCATGCGTCTCGGCTTCGCCGTTAAGGTGATGGGTCGGCCCGGACTCAAGAGCAACGACACGCGCCGCTGGCAGCAGAATCCGCACCTCCGCGTCTCGCTCGGCTACCTCTGCGACATCTTCGCGTACCTGCGCGAGCACGGCATCCACATGTACCGCATGTCCTCCGACCTCGCGCCTTATCAGACGCATCCGGACATGCCGCAGTTCCACCGCATGATCGAGGAGTCGCGCGACGACCTCGCCCACATCGGCCGCATCGCCCGCGCGCAGAACCTGCGGCTCTCGTTCCACCCCTCGCAGTACATCGTGCTCAACAGCGAAGACGAGACGCTCACGCGCAAGTCGATGGCGGACCTCGAATCGCAGGCCGAGATGCTCGACCTCATGGAGTGCGGACCCGAGGCCGTGCTCGTCATCCATGTCGGCGGCTCCTACGGCGATCGCACCTCCGGCTGCGCGCGCTGGTGCAGGACATGGCAGCGTCTCTCCGAGCGCGTCCGCCGCCGCCTCGTGCTGGAGAATGACGACATTCGCTTCTCCGCCGCCGACGTGCTCTCGATTCATGAGCGCACCGGCGTGCCGCTCGTCTTCGACTACCAGCACCACTGGTGCTTCAACCCCGAAGGACTGCCCCTTCTACCCACGCTCGAGCGCTTCCTCGCGACGTGGCCCACCGGCGTGCGCCCGAAGATCCACTACTCCTGTGCGCGCACGGAAATGCGCGAGCTCAAGCGCAAGAACCGCAAGACAGGCCTGCTCGAGACCGTGCTGCAGCCGCCCGTCTGGACCGGACACGCCGACTACAACAATCCATTTGAGACGATCCCGTTTCTGCGCTCCATTGCTCACCTCGACACGGACGTCATGCTCGAGTCGAAGGCCAAGGACCTGTCGCTGCTGCGCCTGCGCAACGACATCGCGCGCTATGCGCCGGAGCTGATGGAGCGCTATGGCATCTCGCGCACCGCGCCCGTCGAGGATGCCGGCGAGCTCGAACTCATCGCCGGCGACGACGCTGCCACCGATGCGGAGGCCGCGTGATCCGCCCGCGCCGCATGCCCGCTGTGGTATTCTCCGCTGTCCGATGAGCGACACCCCCACATCACCGACCGGGTCACCCATCCGCGTCCTCGTTGCGAAGCCCGGGCTTGACGGCCACGATCGCGGCGCCAAGGTGATCGCGCGCGCGCTGCGCGATGCCGGCATGGAGGTCATCTACACCGGCCTGCGTCAGACCCCGGAGATGATCGTCAACGCCGCCATCCAGGAAGACGTCGACTGCGTCGGCCTCAGCATCCTCTCCGGCGCGCACAACGCCATCGTGCCGCGCGTCACCTCGCTGCTCAAAGAACGCGGCGCGGACGACGTACTCGTCATCGTCGGCGGCACCATTCCCGAGCAGGATGTCGCCTTCCTCAAGGAGCAGGGCGTCGCCGCCATCTTCGGTCCCGGCACCTCGCTCGACGCCACCGTCACCTTCATCCGCGAGCACATCAAGCCCCGCGACCTGCTCGTCTAGATCCCTCCAGCAATCTGCCACACACGAAGAAGAGGCAGGCCACTTAAGGTCCTGCCTCTTTCATTTGCACCTGCACGCGCTTAGGCGTGGTGCGCGTGGTGATGATGATGACGGTGGTGACGTGCAGCGAAAGCCGGCGACGCGGCCGAGAGCAGCACAACTGCGAGAAGCGCAAGGGAGAAGGTCTTCATGCGCTCATAGATAGCGCGTCCGCGCTGTAGAGCACAAGGAGACGAAGTGTGTACTCCCCCTCAACCCTGCGTCGGCGTGGACGCAACCGCTCGCAGCGCCGTGGCCAGCCGCTCGGGCAGCGTTCGCTTCTGCATCGCGCGATCCACCACCACATGCACCGTCTCGCCCTCCGCCAGCAGCGTTGGCGCATGGCTCGCATCGCGCAGCAGGCGATAGCCGAAGCGCACCAGCGACGGCCGCATGTTCAGCAACCGCGTCTCCAGCCGCAGGTGATCGTCATACCGTGCCGGCGACTTGTAACGGCACTGCGCATCCACCACCGGCAGATAGCAGGCGTCCTGCTCTTCCAGCTGGCGGTACTCGAAGCCGAGCGACCGCATCAGCTCCACCCGCCCCACCTCGAACCACACGAAATAATTGGCGTGATAGACAACACCCATCTGATCGGTCTCCGCATAGCGGACGCGGATAGAGACGGTATGCACGTCGGACATAGAGCGAGTCTACTGGTCCCCTGCGCGCGACCGCGACTTCGGCTTCTTCGCTGGGCTCTGCCGCTCGGCTGCCTTCTCCGCCACCTTTAGGATCGACGTCAGCACACCGGGGAAGGCCCGCTCCACCTCCGCGGCACGAAGCGAGATCAGCTTGCACGTGCCCGCCTTGCGCGTATTGGTCAGACCCGCGGTGCGTAGCCGCCGGAAGTGATAGCTCAACCCGCTCGGCGACCCCAGGTCGGCGAACGAAGAGCAGATCTTCTCGCCACCAGCCAGACGCCGCGCAATCTCCAGCCGGATCGGGTCGCGCAGTGCGTCCAGCACCTCGCCCAGCGCGATCGCATTGTCAGGGCTGTCCTTCGCTATGCCGCGTGCTGCTTGCATCCTGCCATTATTCAACAAGCATTGAAGTACACGCTATACTTAAACACATGTTGAACAAGATGGCAGCACGCACGCGCCTCCCCCTCCTCTCCCGCATCGCCTGCATCGCCCTGCTGCTGGCCGGCGGCTCGACGGCCGCTCTGGCTGCGTCCCAGCCGTCCGCGGCCGTCGCTCAGGGACCGCAAGCCTTCTCCTTCATGGTGGGCGAGCTGCGCATCCAGGCGCTCTCCGACGGATCCGTCCCGCAGGACCTGCACACCCTCCTGCGCGATACCACCCCGGACAAGACCGACGCCCTGCTCCACGACGCCTTCCTCACCAACCCGGTCGAGGCCTCCATCAATGCCTACCTCTTCCGCGATCAGGGCCACACCGTCCTCGTCGATACCGGATCGGGCGACCTCTTCGGCCCCGGCCTCGGCGGGCGCCTCCTCGAGAGCCTCGCCACCGCGAACGTCCGGCCAGAGCAGATCACCGACGTCCTCCTCACCCACGCACACGACGACCACATGGGCGGCCTGGTCCATGCAGGGCGCATCACCTTCCCCAATGCCACGATTCACATCAGCCAGCCGGAGCTGGACTTCTTCCTCGATCCCTCGAACGCCGCCAAGGCCCACTACGATCTGTCCTACTTCAAGCAGGCGGAGCTCTGCCTTCGCCCTTACCTCAATGCCGGCCATGTGAAAGCATTCGCGAGCGATGGCGAGGTCCTGCCCGACGTGACCGCCGCGATCCACCCCGGCCACACCCCGGGCAGCACCTTCTACACCGTCACCAACCACGGCGACAGCATCGTCTTCATCGGAGACACACTCCACGTCGCAGCCGTGCAGTTCCCTGACCCCAGCGTCACGATCGTCTACGACGTGCGGCCGGCGCAGGCAGCGCTGCTTCGGCAGGAAGTGTTCCCGCGCTTTGCCCGCGACCGCACACTCATCGCCGTGCCTCACCTGTCATTCCCCGGCGTGGGCCACATCCGCACCCTGGGCAGTGGCTACGAGTGGGTCCCCATCCCCTACACCAACCGCGACGGCGGCCCCACCACCACCTTCATCGACCGCCACGGCAAGTAGGGTCAGACAACCGGTGCCGGCAGCGGCTCGCGCGCGATGCTCCCTGCGATCAGCCGCGCGCTGAGCGGCACCACCAGCAGCGCGTACGGCAGAAACACCCGCACCTCCACTGCCGTGCCCAGCGTGAAGAACATCGCGAAATGCGCCACCGACGCGGTGACGAGTGCCAGCGACCAACCATCCAGCGCCGCCCACCGCCGCCCGGCCAGCCACAGCGTCAGCCACCACGGAAACAGCGCCAGCACGATCGCCAGGTAGCCCTCGGGCCAGATCAGGTTGTGCAGCAACTGCAGTGACTCCACCTGCTTCGGCGCACCGGGATACAACCGGTGCATGATCCAGTACTGCACGCCGGCCGCAGCCAGCGCGGCCAGCCCACTCGCGATCCCCTGCACCGTGCGCCCCAGCGGTAAGGACCTCCCTTGCGGAAGCACGCACACCAGCAGGCACCCCAGGTGGAACGCCACCATCGCATCCGCGCGCACCGTCGCGCCCACGGCCGCAAGCAGGATCAGCGCAGGCGCAGCAAGCACCGCGCGCCGTGAGCGGAGCGCCGCCGCGCTCAGCACCAGCAGCAGCAGCGTCGGATCCGTCTCCGGCTTCTGGTACCAGAAGCTCCACAACAGGTACACCAGCACCACGCCAAAGCCGAGGCTGACCTTCAGCCACCGCACCAGCTCCTCACGGCGCGCATCCCCGGCAGACATATCGTCGCCGTCGCCGTTACTGTCATCCATCAGGAAGTGAAACAGCAGCAGCAGGCTCGCCAGCAGCGACAAGCCGTCGATCAGCGCAAACATGTGCCTCAGCCCGGTGTGCGTCAGGTCTGCCAGCAGCGCCGCCAGCCGGATCACCCCAATGCGATACTGCGCCGGCGCAAAGCCGCGCCCGGCCAGCAGGTCCAGCCAGTCCGTGCCGCCCGCATGCCAGCTGCGGCTGTAGTTCCAGTAGTCGAGGTAGGTGTATCCCGCCGTGATCAGCAGGACGACCGTCGTCACCGCACTGCGCAGCCGCGAATCAGGCCGTCGATCGAGGCTGCGCGTGGAGGGCGGCGCAACAGCGCCGGTAGAGACCGGCTGCGCCATCGCTTACGGTTTGACCTTGGGTAGCTGCGACAGCTTCGTGATGTCGTTGATCATCACGAACGCGGCAAACAACAGCAGCAGCACAAACGCGCCCTGGTAGATGCGCTCCTTGAACTTCTGGTCCAGATCGTGCCGCAGCACGCTCTCGATCAGCAGCAGCAGGATCACGCCGCCATCGAGAATCGGCACCGGCAGCAGGTTGAAGATGCCCAGGTTCAGGCTGATGATCGTCATCAGGCCGATGATCGGCTGCCAGCCCGGCTGAATCGCGGCAAGGCCAGTCTCGCGCGCAATGCCGATCGGCCCGCTCAGGTTCTGCACGGCCATGTGGCGCGTCAGCATCCGGCGCAGCACTTCGAGGATCAGCCCGGAGTTCTTCAGGTTGAACTGCACAGACTGCACCACGGCCGCGGGCAGCGGCAGCGCCTCCACCCGGAACGGCGGTGGCTGTGGCGAGAAGCCGAGCTGGTACACCTTGTTCCCCTCGCTCGTCGTGTTCAGCTGCGGCGTAATGGTCAGCGTGCGCGTCGTGCCGTTGCTCTCCACTTCCACGTCGACCGGCGCGCCATGCTTCGACTGCAGGTACGCCAGCACCGCGGTCGCCGAGTGCAGCGGGTGCCCATCGATCGCCAGCAGCTTATCGCCGGCCTTCAGACCCGCCTTGCCCGCCGGCATCCCCGGCTCAATCGCGTTCACCAGCAGCGGCGTGCTCTGCATCTGCGGCACCGTGCCGATCGTCGCAAAGCTGAACTCATCGGGGTTGCGGAGACTCGTCACCGCCAGAGAGCTTTTTTCTTCCTTGCCGTTGCGCTCAACGGTGACCGGCACCGTCTGCCCCATGTTCAACTCGGAGCGCAGACCGATCTCGTCCCATGTGGGATTCTCGACCTGCTCATAGCGCACGACGCGGTCGCCCGCCTGCAGCCCCGCCTTCGCCGCGGGTGAGTCCGCCAGTACGTAATCCACGGTGGCCGGCCGCGCGGAGCGGTAGGCGTCCACCTCGTGGTGCATCATGTACAGCCCGGACATCAGCACCAGCGCCAGGATGAAGTTGGCGACCGGGCCCGCAACCGCGATCAGCACGCGCTGCCAGCGCGGCTTCGAGTTCAGGTCACCCGGATCCCGCACCAGCTCGCCCGTCGCCTCCGGGCCAGTCATCGGCACCATCCCGTCGCCGCCCAGCTCGCCCTGCATCTTCACGTAGCCGCCCAGCGGCAGCAGGCTCAACCGGTAATCGGTGTCCCCCACGCGAAAGCCGAGCAGCCGCTTACCGAAGCCGATCGAGAACACCTCGACCTTGACCTTGAACAGCTTGGCCATGGCGAAGTGACCGAACTCGTGCACCAGAACCATGATGCCGAGCACAAGCAGAGTGCTGAGGATGCTGATAACGACGAAGGGCATAGAGAAGAGACGGCTGAGGACCCTTTCCGGGGTAGCTCGAGTGTGCAGCCTGCCGCGCCCGCTTTCGGCGCGTCGCAAAACAACTTACGTTGCCGCCAGCGCCGCACCCGCAACGGCCGCTTCGGCCCGCGCGCGGGACGCGGCGTCCACGGCCAGCACCTCGGCAATCGTCGCCGGATGACTGGGTGGGGTCGCTGCCAACACTGCCTCAATTGTACGCGGGATGCCGAGGAACCCGATACGTCCTTCGAGGAATGCCGCCACCGCCACTTCATCGGCTGCGTTCAGCGCAATCGCATGCGCGCCGCCCCGCTCCGCCGCCTCGTACGCCAGCCGCAGGCACGGGAATCGCGCAAAGTCCGGCTGCTCGAAATGCAGGTCCGCCAGCGCGCTCATGTCGAAGGTCAACTCGCTCGGCACGCGCTCCGGATAACTCAGCGCATACAGGATCGGCAGCCGCATATCGGTCACCGAGATCTGCGCCAGGATCGACCCGTCCACATACTCCACCAGCGAGTGCACCGTCGATTGCGGATGCACCGTCACCTTCACCTGCGACGGCGGCAGGTCGAACAGCCGGCACGCCTCAATGATCTCGAGCCCCTTGTTCAGCATCGTCGCCGAGTCGATCGTGATCCGCTGCCCCATCACCCAGGTCGGGTGCTTCAGCGCCTGCCCCACCGTGATGTGCTCGAACTCCGCAAGCGGCAGGTTGCGGAACGGGCCGCCCGACGCCGTCAGCCAGATCTGCTTCACCTCGCGCCGCGTCCCCGCGCGCATGCACTGGTGGATCGCGTTGTGCTCGGAGTCGATCGGCAGCAGTGGCACACCGCGCTCCGCCGCTGCACGCGTCAGGATCTCGCCCGCCGCCACCATGCACTCCTTGTTCGCGAGGCCGACCGGCTTGCCCGCCAGCACCGCCGCATACGTCGCCTCCAGCCCCGCCACGCCCACGATCGCCGAGACGACGAAGTCCACATTCGCGAGCGTCGCCGCCCGCACACTGCCCTCCGTGCCGCTCGCAATCTCGACCCCGCTCACGCCCGCGGCTCGCAGACGCGCAGCAAGCGCATCCGCCAGCTCCGGCGTTCCCATCGACACCAGGGTCGGCCGCCAGCGCACGCACTGCTCGAAGGCGAGCTCCACGTTCCGCCCCGCCGCCAGCGCAGCGACCGCAAAACGCTCCGGATACTGGCTCACGATCGAAAGTGTGCTGGTGCCGATCGAACCCGTCGATCCCAGGATGGCAATGCGCTTCAACAGTGTGGCTTCTCCATGCGTCTCATTAGTATGCCGCTTCCGCCCCGCGTCGCGAACCGCTTCAGAACACCCCGTACTTGATCGCGACCACCCTTTCGACCAGGTTGTCGTGCGCGTCGAAGCGGTACTCCGCCGTGTAATCACGCTCGAAGATGTACGGCGCCTTGCGTTCTCGAATGACTGCGTGAATGTTGTAGCGCTCGTACTGGGTGTGCTCGATGTGCTGGCGATCGAGATACGCAAGCACCTGCTTCGGAGTCGCGTCGTCGGGCACCCCGGCCGTCAGGATCTGCTGCGCACGCTGCAACTCCGCCGCTCCCGTCGTGCAGCCGGTCGGCAGGGCCATCAGCGCCATCGCTGCGAGTGCGCCCGCAAACAGCCGTCGTCCTGCAGGTCTCGGCGTCATAAAAAGCTCTGCTGCACCAGTTGCGCAATCCACAGCACCGGCGCCGCCAGAAGCAGCGCATCGATTCGGTCGAGCACCCCGCCATGACCCGGCAGCAGCGTGCCGGAGTCCTTCACATTCGCACCCCGCTTCAGCGCCGATTCCACCAGGTCGCCCACCTGTGCCGCGATATTCAGCAGCACCGCCAGCAGCAGCCAGTGCCCCAGGCTTCCGCCATACGACAGCCCCGTCAGGCTGTGCCGCGCCATCAGCATCGCCAGCAGAAACAGCAGCGCCGCCACGATCATGCTGCCCGCGACAGACGCCACGCTGCCCTCCCAGGTCTTGTTCGGGCTCAGCCGCGGCGCCAGCTTGCGCCGCCCGAACGAGCGCCCGACGTAGAGCGCCGCAATGTCCCCCGACCACACCACGCAGAACAAGAGCAGCAGCAGCGACGGCCCCTGCTCCTGGGCCAGAATCAGCGGCAACGTGATCATCGCCATCCCGATGTAAAGCAGCGCAAACACCGAAGCTGAGGTATCCAGCAGCACCCGCTCGAGCGGCGCGCGAAACGCAATCACGGCAAAAAAAAATCAGCGACAGCGCGACCAGGCTCGCCGTCAGCATGTCCGGCCGGTAGAAGGCGACCGCAAACAGCGCCGCCAGCCCAATCAGCACCACAATGCGCGGCGTGCGCGCACCACTCGCATCCGCCAGCGCCAGGTACTCCCAGCCAGCGAGCAGCGCGACCAGGCCCGCGACCAGGGTCACCAGCCACAACGGCCCTCGAAACAGCAGCAGGATCACCAGCGGGATCAGTACCGCCGCGGTCAGAATACGTGCCATCGCTCATCAGCATAACCGGCCCGGCGCAGTCACCCTCAATCACGCCCGCATAAGGCAGCCGCCCTTTGAGAGGTAATCGTCCCAATTACCTGGCAGGCCCGCAAACCCTTCAGAGGTAATCGCCACGATTACCTCGACCCCGAAGAACCATAGCCCGTACCACCCCGTTGCTGTACCGTTTAGGTGCTTTTCGGAGAGAAAACAGGACAACCTTGCCCACCAGCGAGGGTCCGTAACCCTATGCAAGACCGCACGTACAGCCCGATCGCCAGCCGCCCCCGCGCCGCCACCAGCAGCTCGAACCGCCTGCGCCTCGCCGGCACCGTCGCGCTCGGCATGGCCGCCCTGCTCTCGATCAGCGGCTGCCAGAAGAACAACCCGGTCGACCCCGCCGACGTGAACGCCGCCCAGGCCGATCCCGGCGCCCCGACCAACGGCCACGGCCAAGTCCTGCTCAGTGACGGCACCTACGGACCCGCGCCCACCAATCAGCCAGCAGAACAGGCCACCCTGGGCGCCACGCCGACCATACCGCCCACGCCTGCCCAGTCCGCGCCCCCGCGTCGTCGGGAGAGCGCCCCGGCCCGGGAGTCCTACGCAGCACAGGCCGCCCCGCAGCCGCAGGAACAGCGCGCTTATCAGGACCAGCAGCCGGCCGAGGACGACGGACCCAATGCGGCGGATTACGCCGATTACGACAGCGGATCGAACGAAAACAGCCCCTACGAGACCACCAACGCGTACGACAACCAGAGCTATCAGCAGGATGCGTACGGCGACGGCTACCAGGCCGGCTACCAGGCTGGTATCCAGGCGTCTGAGCCGCCGCCCCCTCTGCCTGTCTACGGCCAGCCCCCGTGCCCCTCGTCCGGCTATCTCTGGAACCCCGGCTACTGGGCCTATGGCCCCTACGGCTACTACTGGGTGCCCGGCGCCTGGGTCGCCGCGCCCTACACCGGCGCGCTCTGGACGCCCGGCTGGTGGGGCTTCTTCGCCGGCCTCTACCGCTGGCACCACGGCTACTGGGGACCGCATATCGGCTTCTACGGCGGCGTCCCGTACGGCTTCGGCTACACCGGCCAGGGCTTCCATGGCGGCTACTGGGATCACGACCAGTTCCGCTACAACCGCGCCGTGACGAACGTGAAGATCGTCAACATCACGAACACCTACAACACAGTCGTGATCCAGAACGTGGTCAACAACAATCACGTCAGCTACAACGGTGGTCGCGGCGGCCTCTCCGTCCGGCCCACCCCGAGCGAGTTCGCAGCCATGCGGGAGACGCACGTCCGCCCTCTGCCCGCCCAGCTCGCGCATGTCGAACAGGCACGCAACAACCGCCTGCAGTACGCGACCTTCAACCAGGGCCACCCGCCCGTGGCGGTCGCGACCCGACCGATTGCTGTTCAGCACCTGCAGGCGCGCCAGCTGTGATCAACCCGGGCGTCAACGGCGCCACCCGGCCCACCCCCCCCGCTGGCGATGCATCCTGCACCCGTGCCTGTCGCCCGCCCCGTCGAGCGTCCCCGGCGAGCGCCCCACCGACCGCGTTG
>NZ_JBMGJV010000020.1:0-73681 GCF_051025295.1 Candidatus Dedyshia acidiphila
TTTTTTTCTTTTAGTTCTGCGATGGTCACAATTCACCTGCGGTGGGAGGTTGGAAGGAGCAAGTTGGGAAGGGGGTCGTACAGGAGGGGTCGTACTCTACGGGTGCTGGGCTTGAAGCCGCCGCAGCAGGCGGCCGCGCTTACGCTGCGCGGCGCTGCTGGGTAGCTGGCTGAGGAGCCGGGGCTGCCTCAAGGGTGCCAAATGCCATCGGACTCGCCTCGTGGAAGCGGATCAGCACGTCATTGGTCGTGTCCTGCAGACGTGTATTCGGCTTGTGCAGCTTGCGCGTCGCCTTGGAGGCGAGCTGGCATAGCTGGTAACGGTTGGTGATGTGACTCAGAGCTCCGTAAATCAGATCGGAACGCATGAAGGCTTTATCCTCTCAATCCTGGACGATCTTGGCGCTGGTCCCACATGGCACTTTTTACCATTGGAGGCGGGCGCCTCAGTCTGTGTTGGTTCGGTGCAATTGGTACGACGAAAAAACTGAGGAAAGGGTTCAGAAATTCCGATCCCAACCTGTAAATCTTGTCCATCTTCTATAAGGAGTACGTCCGGTCGGGCGTGATGGTGGGCCAAACCCCTCGAACCGCATGGACGCGCAGAGCCACAAACCACCTTGCTCCCGCTCTTCCATCCTCCTCCGGGCCCCAGGCCGAGCCCGAAGGCCCATGCAAGTAGAGGAGAACTTTTATCCCGGCACCGAAGACATTAAAGCCTCGGTCGCTTCAGGTCAATACTTTTTTCATACCGGACCCGGAAAAGCCTCCGGTTCCTTGTAGATTCCTCTAACGGGCATGGTTTCATTCGTTTGCGGAACGGATCCGCTGCCACCAAGGTGCAATTTGCGTCCGTTCACACCCGGTTCTCCACAAATCCGGAACCTGTTCGGGTACTCCCCAGCCGTTTCAGCCCCAGTAGCTCCGGTCCAGCGTCCGGTACTGGATCGCCTCCGCCAGGTGCTGCACAGTCACCTGGGGGGCTCCTTCCAGGTCGCCAATCGTGCGCGCCACCTTCAAAATGCGGTCGTGGGCACGCGCGCTCAGCCCCTGCTGCTGCATCGCCCGTTCCAGCAGGCGCTCCGCCTCGGGCGGCAGCTCGCACCATTCGCGAATCTGCCGCGTGCTCATCTGCGCATTCGCGAAGATCGCCACCGACTGAAAACGTGCATGCTGGCGCTCACGAGCAGCCAGTACCCGGGCCCGGATCTCGGCCGATCCCTCATTTGCCTGGCCGCCGCGCAGCTCACGGTACTGCACCGCCGGCACCTCTATATGGATATCAATGCGATCGAGCAGCGGGCCGGAGACGCGCGACACGTACCGCTGCATCATCGGCGGGGTGCACTGGCATTCGCGGCTCTTGTCGTTGAAGTAGCCACACGGACACGGATTCATCGCCGCCGCGAGCATAAAGCGCGCCGGAAAGCTGAGTGACATCGAAGCACGCGCGATCGTCACCGTGCCGTCTTCGAGCGGCTGCCGCATCACTTCGAGCACGTTGCGCGGGAACTCCGGCAGCTCGTCCAGAAAGAGCACACCGTTGTGCGCCAGCGAGACCTCGCCCGGCCTCGGCACTGCGCCGCCGCCGATCAGCCCCGCATCAGAAATGGTGTGGTGTGGCGCGCGGAATGGCCGATGCGTCACCAGCCCGCGATCCCCATCGAGCACGCCAGCGACGGAGTGAATCTTCGTCGTCTCGAGTGCCTCGGCGAAGGTGAGCGGCGTCAGGATGGACGGCAGCCGCTTCGCCAGCATCGTCTTACCCGAGCCCGGAGGCCCAATCATCAGGATGTTGTGCCCGCCGGCTGCGGCAATCTCGAGCGCGCGCTTCGCCATCGTCTGCCCGCGCACATCCTTGAAGTCGAACGGGCAGTCCTGGGCCGCGGCCAGCAGATCGGTTGAACGCACCCGGTACGGCTCCACCTGGATGCCGCCGTTCGCCGCTGCGTTGATCAGTGCGCGCGCCTCTGGCAGCGAAGACACGGGATAGACGTTCAACCCTTCCACCACTGCGGCTTCGGGTGCATTCGCCGCAGGCACGATCAGGTTCGCGATACCTCGAGCACGCGCCGCCACGGCAATCGGCAGCATTCCGGGCACGCCGCGCACGCTGCCATCCAGCCCCAGCTCGCCCACAGTCAAGAACTGGCTCAGGTCACGGCTCCCGAGCGCACCATGCGCCCCCAGGATCCCGACCGCGATCGGCAGGTCGAAGCCGGAACCCTCCTTCTTCAAATCCGCCGGGGCAAGGTTGATCGTGATGTGCGTCGGCGGCAGCGAAAAGCCAGAGTTGCGGAGAGCAGCGCGCACCCGATCGCGGCTCTCGCGCACCGCCGCATCGGGCAGCCCCACCGTCGAAAAGCGATCCTCCGCCACCTGAATGGTCGAAAAGTCCACTTCGACATCAATGATGTGCGCGTCGATGCCGTACACCGCAGCGCTCAACGCCTTGAAGTGCATCCTCGGGGCCGCCCTTCGTGTCAGCAACCCTGAGCATATCGAGCGCACCCACACCCCCGTCAGGCCACGAAGGTTGCAGAGCAACGAGCCAGCCAGCGGCTGAGAGTACGTGGCCGGCCATTGAAACTGTAACGGTGGCGTTTCGTGCGCCGTCCTTTGCGGCGCATCGCCGACTGGCTGCCCCGTCGGCTTGCTAAGATAACCGGTTGTGACCACGTCGCTGTTCGACCTATACAAGATCGGCATAGGGCCATCGAGCTCGCACACTATGGGGCCGATGCGCGCCGCGCGCGAGTTTCTGCTCGCGCTCGATGGCATCGGTCGTCTCCCGCAGACCGCCGAGGTCCGCGTCGACCTCTACGGATCGCTCGCGCTCACCGGCGTCGGCCACGGCACCGATCGCGCCGTCCTGCTGGGCCTGCTCGGACTCGAAGCCGCCACGCTCGACCCCGACACCATCGACAGCACCGTCGAGGCTGTTCACCTCTCCGGCCGTCTCCCGCTGCTCGGCCGGCAGGTCGTCCCCTTCCGCCCCACCGAGCACATCGCCTTTCATCGCGACCAGATGACGCCGCCCGGCGCAGTCACGCAGCACCCGAACGGATTGCGCTTCACAGCACTGGACATCACCGGCGAGACGCTCTTCACCAAGACGTACTTCTCCATCGGTGGCGGCTTCATCATCGAAGATGGCGCGACCCCCGACCGCACCGATGCGTCGGCAACAGAACTTCCCTATCCGTTCCGCAGCGCAGCGGACCTGCTCGCGCGTGCCGCAGAGGCGCACCTCACCATCGCGGAGCTGATGCTGCGCAACGAATGCGCCGTCCGCCACAGCGAGCCTGCGCAGATCGAGCGCGAGATCCTCCATCTCTGGGACGTCATGCAGAGTTGCGTCACGCGCGGCCTCGCCACCGATGGCCTGCTGCCCGGCGGACTCCGTGTGCGCCGTCGCGCAAAGCGGCTCGCCGCGCGGCTCGATGCACAGGCCGCGTCTGGCAAAGGCACCGGCGATCCGCTCGCGCCGCTCGACTGGGTGACCATCTATGCCATGGCCGTGAACGAAGAGAACGCCGCGGGCGGCCGCGTCGTCACCGCGCCGACCAACGGCGCCGCCGGTGTCGTTCCCGCCGTCGGTCACTACTACGCGAAGCACATCGCGGGCGCTGACCAGGCCGGCATCCTGCGCTACTTCCTCACCTCGGCCGCGATCGGCATTCTTTACAAGGAGAACGCGTCGATCTCGGGCGCCGAGGTCGGCTGCCAGGGCGAAGTCGGTGTCGCCTGCTCAATGGCTGCGGGCGGCCTGGTCGCCGCGATGGGTGGCACGAACGCGCAGGTCGAGCACGCCGCCGAGATCGGCATGGAGCACAACCTCGGCATGACCTGCGACCCGATCGGCGGACTTGTCCAGATTCCCTGCATCGAGCGCAACGCGATGGGCGCCGTCAAAGCCGTGCACGCCTGCCGCATGTCCTTCGCGGAAGAGGATGAGCACAAGGTCTCGCTCGACCAGGTTATCCGTACGATGTACGAAACCGGCCTCGACATGCAGTCGCGCTACAAGGAGACGTCGCTCGCCGGCCTCGCGTTGAACGTCATCGAGTGCTGACCTCTAAGCCGCTGAGTGCGCCCGCGCCGCCTCAACCTCGTGATCCGATTCGTGACCGTCCTTGACACCGAACAGCTTCAGCAGCGGCGAGGTCAGGATCGTCGTCAACAGCGCCATCACGACCAGCATGGTGAATAGCGTGGGCGTGAACACGCCAGCGTTGTAGGCGATGTTCAATACGATGAGCTCCACCAGCCCGCGCGTGTTCAGCAACGCGCCGAGCGCCCCCGCATCGCGCCACGAGTGTCCGTTCCAGCGCGCGGCCAGGATCGCGCCGCCCATCTTCCCCGCCACTGCTGCGAGCAGCACAATCCCCGCCCACAGCCACATGTTCGCGTCGTCCAGCAGGTCCAGCCGCGTGCGCATGCCGGTCAGCGCAAAGAACAGCGGCAGCAGCAGCACAGATACCAGCATGTCCAGCCGGTTGCGTATCTCCTCCTGCCAGCGCGGAATGCGCGGAAAGCACACACCGGCCAGGAACGCGCCGAACAGCGGATGAATGCCCAGCCAGTCCGTCGCCGCGGCTGAGAACAACACCGACGCCACGACCGCGCCGAGCAGCTCAAGCGACAGGCCGGTCGAGCGATACCGCTTCACCGCGAGCGCCGCCAGTGGCCGCACCACGGCCAGCATGAACACCAGGTAGACGACCAGCCCGGCCATGCGTACGCCGAGACGCGCCGACCCGCCGTCCTGCCCGATCAGCGCCAGCGCAAATGCCAGTAGCAACCACGCCACCACATCATCGACCGCTGCGCACAGGATCGCCGTTGTGCCCAGCGATGTTCCCTGCAGCCGCCGCTCTTCCAGGATGCGCGCCAGCACCGGGAACGCCGTGATGCTCATCGAGATGCCGAGGAAGAGCACGAATGGCATGCTCCCAATGCCATGCGGGGCGAACCGCACGCGCAACGAGTGAGCCAGCACCGCCGCCATCGCGAACGGAAACAGAATGCTCATGAAGCTGGCCACCACCGCCGTGCTGCGCTGGCGATAGAGCTGCGCGTAATCCAGTTCCATGCCGATCAGGAACAGAAACAGGATCAGCCCGATGGTGCTGAGTGTCTCGAAGTTTGCAAACGAGTGCGGGGTGAACAGGTGCGCTGCCCCGGGGAAGAATCGCCCCAGCACTGACGGCCCCAGCAGGATGCCACCGATGATCTCGCCGATGACACGCGCCTGCCCCAGCTTGCGCGCCAGCCAGCCACAGCAAAGCGTGACCACCAGAACGACGGCCATCTGCACCAGCAAAAGTGTCATGCGATTGGCCTTTCCCCGCAGGGTCCAGAGGCAGTGGAGAGGAGCAGTCTTGGGTCCAGTTGTCTCGCGCTCTGGCGGACCGTTCACCGGAAGCGAAGCCCGGAGTCTGTGCTCAGGAGCTCTCGCTCCTCGAAACCAGGACGCCGTGGCGTGTGCGTCTCGCCGCCGGTCGTCAACGCTGCCTTATTGTAGCCTCGGCTCCCATCATTCCTGCCATGGGATGCAGGTCAGGGCCGCCTGTTGCAGCGGCAAGGATGCAAATTCACTCAATCGCGCTCGACCGCCATCGCCACCGAGTTGCCGCCGCCCAGGCACAGAGCCGCCACGCCGCGCTTCACATTGCGATGGCGCATCGCATAGATCAACGTCGTGAGCACCCGCGCTCCGCTGGCGCCAATAGGGTGCCCCATCGCCACTGAGCCGCCGTTCACGTTCACTCGCGCGGCGAGTTCTGGCGTGTCGATGCCCAGCTCCTTCATCACGCCGAGCGCCTGCACTGCGAACGCCTCGTTTAACTCGTAGAGATCGACCTGCTCTTTCGTCCAGCCCGCCTTCGCCAGCACGCGCTGTACGCCGATGACGGGCGCCAGCATCACCCACTGCGGATCGATGCCGCTCGTCGCCTGCGCGCGGATGCGCACCAACGGCTCCAGCTTCAGCTCCGCTGCGCGCCGCGCCGACATCACCACCAGGGCAGCCGCGCCATCGTTCACGCCCGGCGCATTGCCCGCCGTCACGGTGCCATCCTTGCGGAACGCCGGCTTCAGCGCGCGCAGTGCTTCAAGCGATGCATCCTCGCGCACACTCTCATCGCGATCGAGACGGCCCGGCGTCTCGCCCCGCTTCTTCGCCGGAATTTCGACCGGCAGCATCTCTTCGCTGAACGCGCCATTCCGCTCCGCGGCCACGGCCTTCTGGTGCGACGCCAGCGCATACGCATCCTGCTGCTCGCGCGTGATCGAGTGCTTCTGCGCCACATTCTCGCCCGTCAGACCCATGTGGTAGTCGTTGAACACGTCCCACAGGCCATCCATGATCATCGAGTCGACAGCCTTGCTGTCGCCCATTCGCATTCCGTTACGCGCCTGCGGCAGCAGATACGGCGTGTTCGACATTGACTCCATGCCGCCCGCGACCACAATCTCCGCATTGCCAGTCTGGATCGCCTGCGCCGCCAGCCCGACGGCCTTCAACCCGGAGCCGCATACTTTATTGATGGTCATCGCGCTGACCGCTGGAGGCAGTCCCCCGTAGAGGGCAGCCTGTCGTCCAGGATTCTGTCCCAGCCCCGCCGACACAACATTGCCCATGATGCATTCATCGACCGTCGCCGGATCGATACCCGCGCGACGCACCGCTTCGGCCACAGCCAGCGCACCCAGCCGAACTGCGCTGTACGACGCAAGCGAACCCTGGAAACGCCCGATCGGCGTACGCACTGCAGAGACGATGACAACTTCTTCCATGATGACGGACTCCGCTTCCCGCAGCCCTGCTCCGTGCAGGCTGCCAGGGCCAACGTGTGAAGATAGCAGGGTCCGAAAACCGGCGGCAACGCGAGCAGTCCCCCATCGCGCGATCGCGAACTGAGGCCAAGCGTGCACGAGCCAGGCATTCCATTGAGTCCACAGCAGCCTGACACGCAAGCGCCCGGCGACTCTCAGCCGCTCACAACAATCGCGCCGCTCTGGCACACCACGCTCGTGATCGTTCTGCTGCTCGGCATCTCGCTGCTCAGCGCGTGGGGCGCTCACGTGGATGCGCATCGCGCCGCACCCATGTCCGCGCGATTCGGACACCTGACCTCCTATGCCGTCACCTTCGTCTACGAATGGATCCTGCTCGCCGTCATCGTGTGGGGCATCCGCCTTCTCGGTGTTCCGCTGCGCCGGTTGCTCGGTGTGCGGCGTTCCGGCGCGAGCGAGTTCTGGATGGACATCGCCATCGGACTTGGCTTCTGGTTTGGATCGCTCATCGTGCTCGGCACCGCCGGCGCATTGCTGCGTGTCGCGCGCCTTCATCCGGAAGATGTGCGCGGCATCGTCAGCAAGCTCGCGCCCGCATCACCGCTCGAGCTGCTTGCGTGGCTGCTGCTCAGCATCACGGCCGGTATCTGCGAAGAGCTGATCTTTCGCGGCTATCTGCAGCAGCAGTTCAGCGCCATCACACGCAACACGGGCGTCGGCATCGCCATCGCTGCACTCATCTTCGGCGCGGCGCATCTCTACGAAGGTGTCAGCGGCGCGCTGCTCATCGCATTGTTCGGCGCGCTCTTCGGTCTGCTCGCGCACTATCGCAGAAGCTTGCGCGCGGGCATGTTCGCGCATGCGTGGCACGATGCGCTCAGCGGCTTCGTGCTCTACTTCACCGCGCATGTGTTGCATCGTCTCCCACACTAGTTGCAGAGTTCGCGTCATCGCCTATCAATGCGCAACAGAAGCGCACGCGAACGCCATTTTTTTCTTGACACTCAATCACGCCCACTCTATACATTCCGTAACTGCAACAACTGCGTTGCAGTCAAAGGGAGAATAGACACCATGGCAACGAAGAAGGCAGCCAAGAAGCCGGCCAAGAAGGCGGCAAAGAAGGCAGCGAAGAAGAAGTAAGCAAGTCCAACCTAACCGGTAGCACCTCGGGGGACGCAGGCAAGCGTCCCCCGAGGTGTTTTTGCGTGCAGCCTTCTTTGTCTCTCACTCACTCCGCATGCGCTCTCTGCACACGCCGCTCGCAAACGTTAAAGTCGTCGCATGACGCGCCGCCGCTGGATCGCCGACCACTGGACTGACTCAACCGCCACTGTCACCGGAGAACAGGCGCAGCACTTGGGCCGCGTGCTTCGCGCGCAAGTCGGCACCGAGTACGACATCGTCGCCGGAGGACGCGCCTTCCACGCCCGCATCGCCACTGTCGAGCGCGATGCCGTGCACTTCACCCTGCTTGCGGAAGCAGAGACCGCCGCCACGCTTCCCCTCACGCTCGTGCTCAGCGTCTTCAAATTCGATCGCATGGAGTGGGCTATCGAGAAAGCCGTCGAACTCGGGGCGAGCCGCATACTCCCCGTCCTCGCGGATCGCACGGAGAAGCACCTCGCGCAGTCTGCCGCGAAGCGCGCGGAGCGCTGGCGTCGCATCGCACTCGAGGCCGCAAAGCAATCCCGCCGCAGCGATCTGCCGGAGATCGCCGAGCCCGCGCGGCTCGCACCCGTGCTCGCCGTCATCACCGCACCCCACCGCATCCTGCTGTCCGAAACCGAGCAGGATCAGTCCCTGTTACAGATCCTCAGCGCCCCCGCTTCCCTCGCCGACCGCCGCGAGCGCGTGCTCGCCATCGGACCCGAAGGCGGCTGGACACCCGCCGAGCTCGCCGCCTTTCGCGAGCACGCCTGGCAGAGCGCCACCCTTGGCGCGCGCATCCTCCGCGTCGAGACCGCCGCCATCGCCGCGCTGGCCATCGCCTCAGCGGCGCTCGAGAGTGTCCACGAACACGATGCCAAAGAAAACGGCTCTCCGCATCCGGAGAGCCGTTCGTAAGCGCGACCTGCCGCTCGCCTAGCTGAAGAGGTCCTTCATCTTGTCCATCAGCGTGCGCGACGTGGCGCGGTTGTCGCTCGACAGTGTCGTGCCAAGCTGCTGGATCATCTCGCGCTGCGCCTTGGTCAGCTTCTTCGGCGTCTCCACCACCACTTGCACGATCAGGTCGCCGCGTCCGCGCTCGTTCAGGTAAGGCACACCCTTGCCGCGCAGCCGAAACTCGCGCCCGCTCTGCGTCCCTTCAGGAATCTTCAGCGTGGTCTCGCCTTCGAGTGTCTGGATCGAGATCTCCGCGCCCAGTGCCGCCTGCGGGAACGAGACGATCACCGCGAAGTGCAGATCGTGTCCCTCGCGCTCGAAGTACGCATGCGGCCGCACCGATAGCACGATGTAGAGATCGCCGCCCGGCCCGCCGAAGCGTCCGGCATCGCCCTCGCCCTGGTAGCGAATGCGCGTGCCGTCCTCGACACCAGCCGGAATCTTCACCTCCATCGTGTGCTCGTGCTCGACGCGTGCCTCGCCACGGCATGTCGGGCACGGCTCGGTCACAACCTGGCCGGTGCCGCTGCACACCGGGCACGTGCGCGCGATCGAGAAGAAGCCCTGCTGGAAGCGCACCTGGCCGCGGCCGCCGCACTGCTGGCAGGTGCTCGGCGCTTTGCCCTGCGCGCTGCCGGAGCCGCGGCAGTCCGTGCACATGTCCATGCGCTTGAATGTCGCCGAGGTCGTCTTGCCGAACACCGCCTCTTCGAAGTCGATGGCCAGGTCGTAGCGGATATCGCGGCCGCGCTGCGCGCGCGAGGCGCGTCCGCCGCGGCCCGCCCCGGCTACGTTGAACATCTCTCCGAAGAAGTCGCCAAAGATGTCGCCCAGGTCCATGTCGCCCGGGAAGCCCGCGCCTGCTCCGCCCCCGGCACTCACGCCCGCAGGACCGAAGCGGTCGTACGCGGCACGCTTCTGCGGATCGCTCAGCACCTGGTACGCCTCGCTTGCCTGCTTGAAGCGATCCTCCGCCTCTGGATCGTCCGGGTTGCGATCCGGGTGATACCGCATCGCCAGCTTGCGATAGGCCGTCTTCAGCTCCTGCTCACCGCAGTCCTTCGTTACGTTCAAAACTTCGTAGTAGTCGATGTGTGCCACGTTCGCCATTTTTCCTGAACTGCTTTCTGTCTCGCTGCCCGATTCGCACGGTCAGCCGGCCACTCTCATGCTTCCAGGGTCTTCGCTGCAGGTCGCGCGTTGTCCGCTACGCCTGCGTAAGCTGCGGGTTCACGGAGATGCGCACCAGCGCGGGGCGCAGCAGCCGCTCCTTGATGCGGTAGCCGCGGCGCACTTCCTCGATCACCTGATGATCCGGCAGGTCCGGACGCTCCACACTGTCCAGTGCCTCATGCACCCGCGGGTCGAACGGCTGCCCTACTGTCTCAACTGGCGTCACATGCAGCGAGCGCAGCACATCGTCCATCTGCTTCGCGATCAGCTCCACGCCCGTGCGCATCTGCTCCACCGACCCGGTCGAGCTCAGCGCCAGCCGGAAGTTGTCGAGCACCGGCAGAAACTGCTCCACCGCATCGGCCACCGCAAACGCGCGGTAGTCGGTGCGCTCGCGTGCTTCGCGCTTGCGCGCATTCTCAAACTCCGCCTGCAGGCGCGCCAGCCGGTCCACCAGCGTGTCGCGCTCAGCGCGCAGCTGCTCGATCTGCTCGCGCAGTCCGCCAGCCGTCTCCGTCGTGCTCTCGGCGCCCGCGGCCGCGCTCGTGCTCTCCGGATTCGCAGTTTCGGGGTTCGTGCTCGTGCTTGCGTTGTCTGTCGTTGTCTCGGTTGCGTTGTCAGTCATAGCCATAGCTCTCTGGTTCTCGCTCGTTCTGTCTTGAGTAATTTGCTGTGTGTGTCTCGTGAGTGCAGATGTCTAAGGCGCATCCAGCGATCCTGTCAGCCGCGCGGTGTTCGCAGAATGCGCTCCGAGAGATGCGCGATGTAGGAGACCGCCTGGATCGTCTCGTTGTAGCGAATGCGTGTCGGCGCCAGCACAGCCACGGTCCCGACGCTCTCCGCGTCCAGCCGCGTGCCTGTGCCGATCAGCACCATATTCTCCATGTCCGCCATCGCATCTTCCAACCCCACCACCACCCGCACCGCCTGCTGCCGCGCGTCCACATAGGCGCTCAGCAGTTCGAATAACTGCTGCTTCGCTTCAAGCGCGCCCAGCAACCCGCGCAGCCGCTCCCGGTCCACGTCCTGATGCACCAGGTTCGCCGCGCCCTCGACAAAGATCATCTGCGACGCCCGGTTCTCCGCCAGCGCGCCCTTGCTCACCAGCTCATGCAGCGACTGCATCAGCCGGTCATACTCGCTGCGCTCTTCTTCCATGCGCCGCGCAATCTCCGCCCGCGTCCGCTCGATCGACCAGCCGCGAAAGTTGCCATTCAGAAAATTGCCCGCTGTCTCGAGCTCCCCCTGCGTGAGATCGTGATCCAGTTGCAGCACCCGGTCGAGCACCGTGCCACCCCGCGTCACCACCACCGCCAGCACACGCTGCGCGCCCAGCCGCGAGAAATGAATGTGCTCCAGCAGCTCCGACTCTTCCGGCGACGACGTCGCCACCCCGACCCCGCTCGAGATCATCGCCAGCACATGCGACGTGCGCTCGAGGAAGTGCTGCCGGCTGGTCACCCCGGCAAAGCAGGCGTCGATCTCCTCCCGCTTCTCGGGCGGCAGTTGCGTTGCCGCGCCCGCCGCGCGCGCTGCCCCGGCCAGGTGCTCTACATAGAAGCGAAAGGCCTTCGCCGTTGGGATGCGACCAGCCGACGTATGTGGCTGCTCCAGCAGGCCGGCATCGCTCAGCGCCGCCATCACGTTGCGGATGGTCGCCGAGCTCATTCCCTCTTTATCGGCATACAGACGAGCCACGGACTGGGACGCCACCGGCTCGCCGGTCGCGATATACATCTCCAGAACAGCCGTCAGGATCAGCCGCTCGCGCGGGCTGATTCGGAGCTCTGCCGCCATCGACGCAACTCCTGCCAAAGGGGCGTTCTGACTGGGGATTCAGCGCAGAAGCCGCCTGATTCATGGTAGCAGGTTGGCCCCTCCCGGGTGGCTCTTGCCAACCTGGGGATAACCAAAGGCGCTGCAACGCGTTCCAAACCGGAAGAGCCGGGGAGCGACGGCTGCCAGCGCGCGCAGATCGCCCCATCCGCGCGTGTCACGAACAACAGAACGATCCCGCATCACGAACAAACAGCACAAGCTGCATCCGCCTGTACTGCTGTTGAATCAGACTGCCACCCGTCCCTTGGAGGAATCTATGCCGGCCCGCCGTCGCTTGTGGATCACCATCGCCGCCATCGCAGTCGCTGTGGTGGTCGTCCTGCTGATCGCGATCCCCTACTTTCTCAACGCGGACAACTACCGGCCGCGCATCGAGCGCGCTCTGTCGGAGTCCACCGGCCGCCCCGTCACCCTCGGACACCTCAGCTTCTCGCTCTTCTCCGGCGCACTAACTGCGGACCAGCTCGCCATCGCCGATGATCCCGCCTTCAGCCAGCAGCCCTTCATTCAGGCCAAGCTGGTTAAGATCGGTATCCAGGTCGCCCCGCTCGTCCTGCACAAGCAGATCCTCATCCGCGGCATTAGCATCGACTCGCCACAGATCCAGCTCATCCGCAACCAGGCCAACGTTTGGAACTACGCCAGCCTCGGCAACGCGAACAAGCGCAAACAGTCGACCGAGACCCAGAGCACCATGCCCAACCTGTCGATCGCCTCGCTCGAGGTCACCAACGGCCAGGTGAGCGTGACCACGCCCGGCGCCAAGCCGGCCGTTTACCAGAACGTCGCCGCCACGGTGACCGACTTCTCCCTCACCTCGCCGTTCGACTACACCGTCTCCACATCGCTGCCTGGCAACGGCAATGTCTCCGTCACCGGCAAGGGTGGCCCCTTCAACCAGGCCGACGCCTCGAAGACGCCCTTCAACGCCAATCTCCAGATCAAGCATGCTGACCTGGTCGGCGCCGGATTCGTGCCCGCCTCCGCCGGTGTCTCCGGCTTCATCGACCTCAACGCGCAGATCGCCTCGAACGGGCAATCCGCGCACGTGACCGGCACCCTCGACGCGCAGCAACTCAAGCTTGTCCCCGCCGGTGAGCCGGCGCAGCGCCCCGTGCATGTCCGCTTCACGGATGATCAGAATCTCGCATCCCTGTCCGGCCAGCTGCGCGACACAACGGTCAACTTCGACAAGGCCGTGCTCAACCTCGGCGGCACCTACCGCACCGAGGGCCCGACCACCACGCTCGACATGCACGTCAACGGGCAGTCCGTCCCGATCAACGACCTCGAAGCCTTCCTCCCCGCCGCCGGCATCCAGCTACCCGCCGGCTCGCGCCTGCAGGGCGGCACCCTTACCACCAACCTCGCCGTGACCGGCGCCGCGCAGAACCCCGTCATCGCCGGTCCCGTGCGCGTCGACAACACCCAGCTCGCCGGCTTTGACCTCGGCTCCAAGCTCTCCGCCGTCAGCGCGCTCACCGGCGCACACACCGGCAACGTCACGACCGTCCGCGTGCTCAGCGCGAACGTGCACGCCGCCGGTGGTGGCGTGCAGCTCGGCAACATCGTCTGCGTGGTGCAGGGACTCGGATCGGCAGCCGGCAACGGCACCGTGAGCGCCTCACAGCAGCTCAACTTCCACCTGGTCGCGAAGCTTGATCAGAGCGGTGTCGGCGGCATGGCCACCACGGCGATCTCAATGATCGGCGGCACTGCCGGCAACCTCGCCGGGGGCGCACTCAAGAACGGCATCCCGGTCACCATCACGGGCACGGCCAAGGACCCCGTCTTCACGCCCGATGTGAAGGGACTCGCGGGTGGTGCTGCCGGCGGCAACGCAGCCGGCCTGCTCGGCAACGCAGCCAAGGGCCAGTTGCAAAAGCAGAACCTGCCCAACGGACTTGGGAACGCACTTGGCGGCCTGCTCGGGAAGCACTAAAGGGACAGCCAAGGAGGGCGGAGAAACAGCCTCCGCCCTCCTTCGTATCCACTCCAGCTACGTAATTTCGAAGACGTCCTGATCCTTCGCCTGCTGCGCGTCGGCACGCTCGATCAGCTTGCGCGCGATTGCGTAAAAGCTCGCTGGCGCTACCGACGACTCCGGCGCCATCAGTGCCACCGGCAGCCCGCGATCGCCGCCGTGCCGGATGTTCGGATCGAGCTCCACCGAGCCCAGGAACGCCAGCTTGAACTGCTGCGCTGTCCGCTCCACGCCGCCCTTGGAAAAGATGTCGATCACCTCGTGGCAATGCGGGCAGGTGAACTGGCTCATGTTTTCGACAATCCCCAGCACCTCGACATTCACCTGGTGGAACATCTCGAGCGCCTTACGTGCGTCCTGCAGTGACACATCGGACGGCGTCGACACCACCACCGCACCTGTCAGCGGCACCGTCTGCACCAGCGAGATCACCACGTCGCCCGTCCCCGGCGGCAGATCGACCAGCAGGTAGTCGAGCTCACCCCACGCCACCTGCTGCAGAAACTGCCGGATGATCTGGTGCAGCATCGGACCGCGCATCACCAGCGGCTTGTCGCCCGGCGACAGCGAGCCGACCGAGATCATCTTCACGCCATGCACCGTCAGCGGCTCGATGCGATTGCCCTCGAGCACCCGCGGCTGCGCCTTCGCGCCCATCATCAGCGGCACATTCGGCCCATAGATATCGGCGTCGATCAGACCCACCTTGTGGCCCAGCTTGCTCAGCGCAATCGCCAGGTTGACCGCCAGCGTGGTCTTGCCCACGCCGCCCTTGCCTGAACCCACCGCGATGATCGCCTTCACGCCAGGCAGCGTCTGCGGCTGCGGCCCCTGCGGATGTCCGTGTGCTGCCATGGTTCGTCTCCCTGTCTTCGTTCAGCCGATCTCTCGGGTGCTACTTCGTCGCGTACGCGCCAGGCCGCACGCTGCCGTCCTGCGCCTGCTGCTTCGGCTTGGCCTGGCGCTTGCGCTCCAGCTCCTTCTGCCGATGCTCGCGCCGCCGCCCCGCATCTTCGTAATGCGTCTTCTCTTCTTCCGTCTCCGGCTGCAGCTGCGGCACCGGCACGCGCCGCCCTTGGCTATCCACCGCCACAAACGTCAGGTACGCCGAGGCCACATGACGATGGATGCCGGCAATCGTGTTCTCCACCCACACCTTCACGCCCACTTCCATCGACGTGTTGAAGGCGCGATTCATCGATGACTTCAGAATCAGCAGGTCGCCGACATGCACCGGCGCGATGAAGTCGATGTGATCCATAGACGCCGTCACCACATGCGTGCGCGCATGTCGATACGCCGCCATCGCCCCAACCAAGTCAATAAAATGCATCAGCCGACCACCCAGCAGGTTCCCCAGGGTGTTCGTGTCGTTCGGCAGAATCAGTTCTGTCATCTCGCTGCGCGACTCGGCAACCGAGCGCGTCAGCGTCGTCACTGGATAGTCCATGTGGCTCTCTTTCGTCCTGCGGGCTACCTTCCAGTGTCGGCCATGGCGAGCAAACCCGCAACGCCGTCACTTGCACGGGGCAGCACGCCTGCTGACATCGGAACCCGCATGATAGGTTCGAAACTGGTGCTGCTCGTTTCGCGCCACCAACGCAGCAACCCAGATCCGTGCCCGCCAGGAGAGTGGTTCCATGGACAAGCTCGCAATGCTCCAGGAGATCCTTGCGCAGAACCCCGACGATGCCTTCGCCCGCTACGGCCTCGCGATGGAGCAGTCCAGCCGCGGCGACACGGATGCCGCGCTCGCCCAGTTCGCCGAGCTCACCACGCGCCACCCCGACTACACCGCGGGCTATCAGATGTCCGCGCAGTTGCTGATCGAGCTCGGCCGCGAGCCCGAAGCGAGGACGCGCCTCGAGGCCGGCGTTGCCGCCGCGCAGCGCACCGGCAACCAGCTCGCATTGCGCGAGATGACCGGCATGCTCAGCGATCTCTCGCTCTGATCGCGTCCGGCGAACATCCGTTTGCGTGCGGGCAAAGTGCGCAAAACGGGATCAGTTGTGCCCTGTGCAAGCCAAAATCGTTGCACGCTCCATCCGCCGCTTGGGGGCCTCATCTTAAGAGCATAATGAGCGAAGCTATGACGCCCCGCACTGCGGGTCATGGCGCGTTGAACGCTGGAGAGCGGCGCCCGTCGCGCCCCGCCCGCAACCGCAGAAAGCCGTAAAGAGCATGAAGATCCCGTTGTTCCCACTCGATACCGTGCTCTTCCCGGGAGTGCCGCTCCCTTTGCACATCTTCGAGCCGCGCTATCGCGAAATGATGGCTGAATGCATCGCCAACAAGGCTCCGTTTGGTGTCGTGCGCGCGCAGCCGGAAGGCCTCAACGTCGTCGGCTGCACCGCCCGGATCGTGCGCGTGCTGGAGCTATATCCCGACGGACGCAGCGACATCCTGACTCAGGGCGCGGAGCGCTTCGAAATCGAGCTGCTCGATGACTCCCGCAACTTCCTGCAGGCTGAGATTGACCTGCTGCCCGACACTGGCCAGCTTGCCCGGCGCAGCGAACGCGAAGAGTGCGTCGCCCTGCACTTTGAAGCCCTGGAACTGCTCGGTGGGGGTGATCCTGCGCTGCCCGTCGATCTGAACGAGCCCGTCGCCTTCCTCGTCGCCGCCACCATGCCGGCCGATCTCAACTTCCAGCAGGAGCTGCTCGCCATGCGCTCCGACGCCGAGCGCACTCACGCCATCATCGACTACTACAACCTCATGCTGCCCAAGCTGCGCCGCGGCGCGCGAGCCGCCGAGCACAGCACCAACGGCCACATCATGTAGCCGTCGTCCTGCCCGGGTGCATTCCTTTCACCAGCCGCAAAGCTCCCCAGGCCACGCGCCCGCACGGCGCTCCGAGCACGTACCGCCCCGAGAACGTACCATAGAGACAGGTCGCCTACCGCGAGCGACCAGGAGGTCCTCCCCGCGATGCCACAGCCTGCGACTCAGCCTGCCACCCAGGCCCGCTCCACTGCACGTCCCTCGCTTCCCACCACGCTCGGCGAACTGCGCCAGCATCCGGACTACTCCGAAGCGCGCGTCAGCCGCAGCGTCAAGGATGAGCTGCGCGAAAATCTCATCCAGCGCCTGCGTGAGCAGACCGCTGCCGGTGATGCCGCCGCGCCTCTCTTCCCCGGCATCGTCGGCTACGACGACACGGTCGTGCCGCAGATCGTCAACGCGTTGCTCTCGCGGCAGAACTTCATCCTGCTCGGACTGCGCGGCCAGGCCAAGAGCCGCATCCTGCGCGCCCTTACCGAACTGCTCGACCCCGCTGCGCCCTACGTTGCCGGCTCTGAAATTCGCGACAACCCCTACCGGCCGCTCTCGCAGTACGCGCGCGACCTCATTGCCGAACGCGGCGATGCGACCCCGATCGCCTGGATGACCCGTGACGATCGCTACGTCGAAAAGCTGGCCACGCCCGACGTCACCGTCGCTGATCTGATTGGCGATCTCGATCCCATCAAGGCCGCACGCTCTGGCGCCGACCTCGCCAACGAGATCACCATGCACTACGGTCTGCTGCCACGCGCCAACCGTGGCATCTTCGCCGTCAACGAACTGCCCGACCTCGCCGGCAAGATCCAGGTCGCCCTGTTCAACATCATGCAGGAAGGCGACGTGCAGATTAAGGGCTACCCCGTGCGCCTCGAGCTCGACGTCGCGCTCGTCTTCAGCGCCAACCCCGAGGACTACACCGCGCGCGGCAAGATCGTCACCCCGCTCAAGGACCGCATGGGCTCGGAGATCCGCACCCACTATCCGCAGTCCGTCGCCGAAGGCATCGCCATCACTCGGCAGGAGTCGTGGAGCAATCGCGGCGCCATGCGCACCGAGGTGCCCGACTACATCTACGAGATCGTCGAGCAGATCGCCTTTGTCGCCCGCGAAGACAAGAAGGTCGACAAGCGCTCCGGCGTCTCGCAGCGCCTGCCCATTTCCACACTCGAGCTCGCTGTCTCGAACGCAGAGCGCCGCGCCCTGCTGCATGGCGAAGCCACCGTCTACCCGCGTGTCGGCGATATCTATGCCGCGCTCCCCGGCATCACCGGCAAGATCGAGCTGGAATACGAAGGCGAGATGAAGGGCGCTGACGTCGTCGTTCGCGAGATCATCCGCACCGCCATGGCTCGCGTCTACGACCAGTACTTCGCCGAGACGAACACACAGCAGATCGAGCAGTGGTTCAACCTCGGCGGCTCGGTCAAAGTCGAAGACACGCAGTCCGCGGCCGCGACCGTCACCGAGCTGCAGCAGATCCAGGGCCTCTTCGAAAAGCTCGCGCCCCTCGGCATCAAGGCGAAGGACGCGAAGGACAATCCCGAGAAGACCGTGGCCGCCGCCGAGTTCCTGCTCGAGGGGCTCTACGCCCATCGCAAGCTGAGCCGCAGCGAAGAGCGCGGCTTCACCGCGCAGGAGCGCGCCCAGCGCAACGCCGAGCGTGGCCAGGAGCGCCGCGATGAGTCCCGCGAGTACGAGCAGTGGCAGCAGCGCCGCGGCAACAAGCAGCGCGGCTTCAACTAGCGCCTGTCTAAACCCGACTCCGCACCCGGAGGCGAGGAGGCGTCCCCCTGCTCACCTCCGTGGCGCAACCGCCACAGCAGCCTCCGCACCATTCCCATCAGCACAACTGTATCCCGCTCGGTGACGTGAAGCCGGCGCAGCATGCGCCGCAGTTCCTGCTCCGCCGTCGCCGCACTCTGCGGATGCGCGCCCCGGTCCAGATACCCGCCCGCCTCCAGCAACTCCATCAGCAGCCCCTCGAACCGGTCGAGCTGGCCTGACTCGGCCCGAACGGGCTCGCTCACCGTTTGTGCCTGACGCGCCTGCGGCTGCCGCGCCACCAACTCCCACAGGCACACCGCCGCCGCCTGCCCCAGGTTCATCGACGGCTGGTCCGCAGCGGTGCGGATTCGTACCAGTGCATGGCACAAATCCAGGTCCGCGCTCGTCAGCCCATGCTTCTCCGACCCGAACAGCAGCGCCACCTGTCCCGTCCCTTGCTGCTCCAGCTCAGCCGCTGCCTCCTCCAACTCCATCACCGGCTGCGCCAGCTCGCGCCGCCGCGCCGTCGTCGTGCCCAGCACCAGCCGGCAATCTGCCACCGCTTCGGCGACGGATGCAAACACACGTGCGCCTTCGAGCACCGCCCCGGCCCCCACTGCGGACCGTGCCTCGCGGTATGAGTCCTCATACACCTCCACCAGCCGCAGGTCCCGTACGCCGAAGTTCTGCATCGCCCGCGCCACCGCGCCAATGTTCAACGGATTGCGTGCCCGCACCAGCACCACCGCCAGCCCTTCGCGCTCCGGTCGTTCCGTCACACCGTACAATCCAGCAGACTCCGTCATGGCCTCGCCATCGCTGACATCCACTCCTGCCGCCTCGTCTCCGCGCAGCCCGCGCCTGCTCTTCGTCGCCGTGCTCATTGCGCTCTCCGGCCTCTACTTCGCTGACACGCTGCTACGCGCCACGCTCAAGACCTTCTGGTTCGACGAACTCAACACCATCTATCTGTGCCGGCTGCCATCCTTCGCCACCACCTGGCACGCCGTCCTCAGCGGCGGCGACTTCAACCCGCCACTCCTCTACCTGCTCACCCGCCTCTCCCAGTCGCTCGCTGGCGGCGAAGGCCTCATCGCCTCGCGCATGCCCGCCATCCTCGGCTTCTGGGTCTTCGGGCTCTGCCTGTATCGCTTCACCGCACGCCGTCTCGGCGCGCTCCCCGGCATCATCGCCGCGCTCCTCCCCTGGTTCACTCTGGCCCACTATTATGCCTACGAAGCGCGCGCCCACGGCCCGCTGCTCGGCTGGTGCGGCCTCATGCTGGTCTGCTGGCAACAGTCTCAGGACAGCGCCAACCGGGACGCTCCCACCCGCTCTCGCGCTCTCTGGCCACTGCTGCTCGCGCTCTGCTGGCTCGGCGCTCTGCTCACGCACGTCTACGCCGTCTTCCTGCTCGTCCCCTTCGCTCTGGTCGAGTGCGACCGCCTGCTCCGCCATCGTCGCGTCCAACTCGCGGTCGTGGCCGCGCTTGTCGTGCCCGCGCTCCTCGTCGCGCCGCTCTACCTCCGCATGGCGCGCGGCTATCGCGCCTCCATCACCACCGCCGGCATTCACATCCATCCGTATGAGGTCGCGCAGCACTCGCTCGTCACCGTCTTCGGCCCTGCCCTGTTGCTCCTGCTGCTCACCATCGCCCTGCTCGCCGTCTTGCGTGCTGCCCCTTCTGCCGCCACCGCACGGGCGCTCTCCCGCGAAGAGCGCGTGCTCGCCATCGGACTGCTCGTGCTCCCCCTGGTCGGTGTCGTGCTCGTCCGGCTCAGCCATGGCCCCTACTTCGAGCGCTACTTCATCGCCAGCACAGCCGGCCTCGCGTTGCTGCTCGCCCAACTCGCCGCCCGCCCCGGCAGAGACCGCCGCATCCCGCGCATCCTGCTCGCCACCATGCTCACCCTCGTCGCGGCGGACACGCTCATCGCCGCCTGGTGCCATCGCCACCTCGCCGACATCGACCTCATTGAGCCCAGCAGCCTGCTCCACTTCAGCCCCAGCCCTGCCCAGCCCCTCTATCGCCGTGACACCCTGCTCTCGCAGCAGGTCAGGAACTCTCACGGTGACGTGCTCATCACCGGCCACCCCGACTACCTCTACCTCCAGTACTACGCGCCCGACTGGCTGCGCTCCCGGCTGCTCTTCGTGGAAACCGATCCCACCGACTCCTTCCTCGTTGGCTACCATCGCTTCGGCCAGCTCACCGGCATCGACCTCCGCACGGCGCTGCTCCCCGACTACCTCGCGCACCATGCGGACTTCCTCGTCTACGAGGTGCCCGGCAACGGCTGCCCCCACTGCGACGAGCTCTTCCTCAAGAGCGGCTACCGCCTGCTCTCGGTCCGGATCGATCAGGACGGCCGGCTCGAGCACTACAGCCGCTAAGCCCGCCAGGTCCCCCCGTTTCACTGCACCGACGCCGCCTTCACCGCGTCACGCCGTGCCGTAGCGTCGCTCCTGCCAAAGGACTACGCTAGAGACATGAAGCGCGTCCGCTACACCAAATACAACGGCGACCTCGCCTCCGAGGTCGAGATGGACGATCTGCTCCAGCAGCTCTCCGACTACCTGCTCGACTCCGGCTTCCAGGACCCGTTCTCGCGCTTCTCCGAACTCAATGGCGATCACTCGCTCGAGAACCTGCGCGAGGCCATCCGCCAGGCGCTCGAGTCCGGCGAACTGCTCGATGAGGAAGCGCAAGAGCGCATGCAGCAGATGTCCGCCGAAGAGGTCGAGCAGCTCATCGACCGGCTCATCGAGCGCATGCAGCAGGAAGAGTACGTCTCCATCCACGCGCCGCACGATCCGTCGCAGGCCGCGAAGACGCCCGGCCGCGCCGGCCAGCAGGAGACCGAGGCGCGCTTCGAGGTCACCGACAAGAGCCTCGACTTCCTCGGCTTCAAAACCCTGCGCGACCTGCTCGGCTCACTCGGCAAGTCCAGCTACGGCCGCCACGACACGCGCCACTGGGCCACCGGCATCGAGGCCTCCGGCGCATCGAAGCCCTACGAGTTCGGCGACGTCCTCAACCTCGACGTCACCACCACGCTCAACACCGCGCTCGCCCGCGAGGGTGTCTCTATCCCCCTCGCCGGTCCGCTCAATCTCGAGTACAGCGACCTGCACGTCCATCAGTCGGAGTATCAAAGCTCTTGCGCGACCGTCGTCATGCTCGACTGCTCGCACTCGATGATCCTCTACGGCGAGGACCGCTTCACCCCCGCCAAGCGCGTCGCCATGGCGCTCTCGCACCTCATCCGCACGCAGTACCCCGGCGACTCACTCTCGCTCGTGCTCTTCCATGACTCTGCGGAAGAAATGCCGGTCTCGCAGATCGCGCGCGTCAGGGTTGGCCCCTACTACACCAACACGCGCGAAGGCCTGCGCGTCGCGCAGCGCGTGCTCGATCGCCAGCGCAAGGACATGAAGCAGATCGTGATGATCACGGATGGCAAGCCCTCCGCGCTCACGCTGCCGGACGGCCGCATCTACAAGAACGCCTTCGGCCTCGATCCGCTCGTCATCGCGGAGACGCTTGAAGAGGTGAACCGCTGCAAGCGCAAGAACATCATGGTGAACACCTTCATGCTCGCCCAGGACTTCGGCCTGGTGCAGTTCGTGCAGAAGGTGACCTCGATGTGCCGCGGCAAAGCCTACTTCACCACGCCCGATCGCTTAGGCGAATACGTGATGATGGACTACATGCAGCGCAAGATGAAGACCATCCACTAAGCGTCGACAGCCGGCCTACTGCTCGACCGGCCGGTCCGCCGCGCTCAGGTCTTCGTTCCGCGCCTCGATCGCCGCCGTCTCATAAGGCTTCAGCTTCTCAAGCAGCGCCAGCAGCTTGCGCGGGTCGAACGACTCCAGCTGGTAGTCGGCATTCGAAACCGCATCGGCACCAGGAGCGCTCACCGCAATCACCACCAGCTTCGGCTGAAGCCGTCGCAGCGCGTTCACCAGGTCGTAGCAGGCCCCATCGCATAGCCCCGCATCCAGCACCACGCCATCCACGCCCGGGAACCGTTGCAACGTGGTCATCGCCTCATCGGCACTATAGGCAGTTAGCACATTGAACTTGGCCGTCTCGATCACCAGCTTGCGCGTCGAGATACTTCCGGAATACTCCCGATCAATAACGAGGAAACACGGGCGGGTCATTCCTGCATCCTACACGGCTCCTATCCAGCTTGGCCCGAGAGAAATCCCCAGCGGCCCGCCAGAAATCACTCACAGGCAGACGCGTCACGCTCTCTAGTCCAGGAACACTGGCTTTGCCGGTACTTTCCCACATCGTTCATGGGTCGGTACCAGTAATAGTGGCGCATTAGCACTATTTGTTTTAACGAACAAATTAGAGTGGCGCGTTCTGCGAACTGACCGAGCTCTGCGGAACCGACTTAGATCAGTCCTAACTGAAAGAGCGCCCTCACCGGCACCCCAGCCGCAGACTCTGCCAGCTCGCATCCACCGTCCACCCGCCATCCACCGCCAGCGACTGGCCATTGATGAACCCGCTCTGCGCCGGGTCGGCCAGAAATGCAACTGCCCTTGCGACATCTTCCGGCGACGCGAAGCGCCCCATCGGCACCCGATCCGTGATGTCCTCGTCGCTGTACGTGCCCTTCGCCTGGTCGACGGCATCCATCTCCGTCTTCACCCAGCCCGGGCACACCGCATTCACACGCACACCGCGGCCGCCCCACTCCGTTGCCAGCGTTCGCGTCAAACCGATCAGCCCATGCTTCGAAGCGTTGTAAGCAGCGCGGTGACTCACCCCCATCAGCCCGGCGATCGACGCGATGTTGACGACACTCCCCGACCCCTGCTTCAGCATCATCGCGCCGAAGTGCCGCGACAGCAGAAACGGCGCCAGCAGGTTCACCTCAAGCACGCGGCGGAAGTCCTCCATCGCCACCGACTCCGCCGGCGCAATAAAGCTGATCCCCGCATTGTTGACCAGCACATCCGCGCGGCCCCATCGCTTCATCACCGCGGCCGCCGCACGCACCACCGTGCCCTCATCCACCAGGTCGCCGCCATACGCCACGGCATCGCCACCACGCGCGCGCACCGCCGCCAGCGTCTCCTCGCAGGGCTGCACATCCATCAACGCCAGCGCGTATCCGTGCTCCGCCAGCACCTCTGCCGTGCGCCGCCCGATGCCTTGCGCTGCCCCGGTGACAATCGCTACCTTCGTCATGCTCACCTTCCGCGCTTCGGTTCCGGAGATTAGATCTGCGAAGCCGCCAGCGGGCTCAGCACCAGGTTTGTGATGTTGCTGACGATCGACTCGTAGCTGTACCGCGGGTCCGCCTGCAGCGTCTTCCACCCCGGCGCATCGCGAAACGCGTCCCAGGCCTTCTCGAGCTCCGCCATGCTGCCAAAGCTCAGCATGTACGTCAGGTTCGGCAGCCGGTGGCCCACCAGCGTGTCGCCAAAGAACACCGGATGCGCGCCCGCCTTCACGAACAGGTCGAACTCGCCGCGATGAAACATCTCCACCTTGCGCACATGCGCTGCATCGCTCGGGCTCTCATACGTGCGTAGCTGAAAGATGCGCGACTGCTTGCCTGCCGAACTCGCCGGGGGCGTCAGTCGTGGCCAGCCTTCGAACGCTGCCAGCAGCGAACTCTCCACCCGCTCAAACGCTGGTGCCGTTGCCGGCGCACCCCAGAACGGCGCCGCCGCCTTCAGGAACGCCTCATCCTTCCCCAGCCGCAGATCGAGCGTGGCCAACGCATCCACCGACCGCGCCGGAATCAGCACGTAGTACGCAGGCGTCTGCTCGCCGTACGTCACGCGAAACAAGCCCACGGGTCCCATGCCAAGGCGCGTCAGCGTCGGCACCAGCGCCGCGCCGAAGTAGTCCTCGCACAGCTTCGTCTGTGGCCCGGACTGCACCTGGTAGCGGCGCAGCTGGTAGAACTCGCGCCCTCCGCCGTCTGCAGAGCCGCTCGTTGCCGCCTGCCCCAGCAGCCGCGCTCCCGTCAGCGCCGAACCGGCCAGCGATGCTTTAAGGAATCTCCGCCGTTGCATGGCTCTCTCCTTTTCTGGATGTCAATTTCTAGTCTCAACTCCAATCGCTCCGATTGTAAGTGCCCCTTCTACTTATCAAGACAACCCCGTGCTGGTTTCTATCCGCTCACATCGCGGCTCGCCCGAGCCGCGCACATGGGCCAACGCGCCTATCGCCCGACACATCCCAACTTGCAGGCACACACTGCCGCCGTTTTCCCAAAGGAGATCCCCTATGAGCCTGCGAGACGTTCTTGTCGATGAACTGCGTGACCTGTACAGCGCCGAAACCCAACTCGTGAAAGCGCTGCCGAAGATGGCGAAAGGCGCCGAAAATCCGCAGGTGAAGACACTCTTCACCGACCACCTGCAGCAGACCAAGCAGCAGGTCGACCGCCTCAAGCAGATCTTTCAGCAGCTCGAAGAGAAGCCCACAGGCGAGCTTTGCAAAGGTATGGAAGGCCTCGTCGCTGAAGGCGCGGAACAACTCGAGAAGGACGAGGAGGGCGCGGCGAAGGATGTCTGCATTGCCGGCGCAGCCCTGCGCATTGAGCACTATGAGATCGCCGGCTACACCGCGGCCATCGCCATCGCAAAGACACTCGGCGAGACCGAGATCGTCTCTCTGCTCACCGAGACACTGAAGGAAGAGGCCGAGACCGGCAAGAAGATCGAAGCCGCCTCCAAGCCACTCCTCGAAGAAGCCAACGCCGAAGAGAGCGGCGATGAAGAAGATGACGACGACGAAGACCTCGACGATGAGGACGACGAAGAAGAAGAGGCCTGATCCTCGCCTCATCATCCAGTAACACCGAAGCGCGCCCGCAATCCTTGCGGGCGCGCCTTCTTTTGTTCCGCGTCAGCTTGCAAATACGGCTTCGCTTTCTCCTGAACGAACGCGCTAAGCTTGTGCGCTCCAGTTCACCCACAGAAAGTGAGACCACACCCATGTATAACATGAAAAACATGTCCAAGCTGAAGACCCTCTCCACGCTTGCGCCCAGGGGCATGGAAGCCTTCATGGCCTTCGACAGTGCCGCCATGGCAGACGGCGCGATCCCCGCAAAGTACAAGGAATTGATCGCGGTCGCCGTCGCACTCACCACGCAGTGCCCCTACTGCATCGAGATACACACAAAGAAAGCGCGCGCAGCGCAGGTCACGGACGAGGAGTTAGCCGAGGCCGTACTCGTCGCCGCGGCTCTGCGCGCAGGCGGCGCCATCACCCACGGCACGCACACCATGCCCTAAGCGCGATCGATCGCAACGCGCCCAGCGCCCGTGGCTCGGTGTGATACCGTGCCACGCATGCTCCGCACACGTCTCTTCGCGCTGCTGCTGTCGCCGCTCGTCGCCACATCTCTTGTCGCCCAGACCGCGCCCGTGCAGACCCCGTCGGCCCCGGCCGCGAGCACAACGCGGCCCGCCACACCCGGTTCGATCGCCGCGCATCCCGACTGGCCCAAAGCCAATCCTGCGGACGTCCAATCCGTGGACGCAATCATCGCGGCCCTCTACGACGTGATCTCCGGAGGCGCCGGCCAGCCACGGGACTGGAACCGCTTCCGCTCCCTCTTCGTGCCGGACGCCCGCCTCATCCCCACCCGTCACGCAAGCACCGCTTCAGCGACGAACACCGCGGACGTGCAGCTCTACTCCCCCGACCAGTACATCGAGCGATCCAGCGCAGCACTCGGCCAGGGCTTCTTCGAGCGCGGCATCCACAACACCACCGAGTCGTTCGGCGGTCTCGCGCATGTCTTCTCCACTTATGAATCGCGCCATACCCGCGACGGCCAGCCGTTTGCTCGCGGCATCAACTCCATCCAACTACTCAACGACGGCCATCGCTACTGGGTCGTGACGATCTTCTGGGACCAGGAGTCACCGAACAGCCCACTTCCCGCCCGCTATCTCCCGTAGCTGGTGATAACTCAGCTAACTCGCGGCTGCGACTGACTCAGCGCGGCCCCGGCACCGATAACTCGCGCTGTCACGAACGGCCCCCATTCCGCCTCGTCGCGCCGTCGCTCACCTCCGATTCCCTGAGATGATCTCCGCATGGCACCTTCTTCTCCGCCAGGCAAACCCACCGGCTCTCTGCCCATCGGCCCGGCGCTGCCCGGTTGGCAGCCGCGCCCCTTGCCCCAGCGCCGCAGCTTCGCCGGCCGTTACTGCACGCTCGAGCCGCTCGATCCGGATGCGCATGGCGACGCTCTCTTCGCCGCACTCTGCGACCCGGCGCACGACACGCTGTGGACCTATCTGCTGACCGAACCGGCACGCAACCTCAGGCAATGGCAGCAGCGGCTCAGCCAGTACGCCGTCTCGCGCGATCCGCTCTACCTCTGCATTCGCAATGAGCACGGCCGGCCCGCCGGCATCGCATCCTATCTGCGCATCGCCCCCGAGCACGGATCGATCGAGGTCGGCCACATCCATCTGTCACCGTCACTGCAGCAAACCCGCGCCGCCACCGAGTTCCAATCCCTGCTCATGCAGCACGCCTTCGACGATCTCGGCTACCGCCGCTATGAATGGAAGTGCGACTCGCTCAATGCGTCCTCGCGGCGCGCCGCTCCCCGCCTCGGCTTCCGGTTCGAGGGCATCTTTCGCAAGGCCATCGTCTACAAGGAACGCAGCCGCGATACCGCGTGGTACTCCATCACCGACGATGAGTGGCCGCGCGTGCGCGCTGCCTTCGAAAGCTGGCTCGCGCCTTCGAACTTCTCAAGCGATGGACGGCAGCTTCAATCGCTAGCCAGCTTCCGCTAGCCCTCAAGCGGGCGCGCCATCAGGTAGTCGTCGCACCACATCGACCCCACCAGGAACTTGCGCTCGCCCACCCTCACAAAGCCGTGCCGCTCATAGAACTGGATCGCGCTGCGATTGTCTGCCTTCACGCCCAGCAGCAGCCGTTGCTTTCCCATCGCGCGTGCCTCCGTGATCGACCACTCCAGCAGCCGCCGCCCCAGGCCGGTCCCCTGAAAGCGATGCAGCAGATAAATGCGCTTCAGCTCGATGTCGTTGGGTAACAGTGGTAGGGGCAGATCCGGCGGCGACAACACGGCAAAGCCGATCGGCGCACCCTTCAGCTCCGCGAGGCAGAGCCGGTAATGCTCATTCGCAACCCAGCCGGCATAGCGCTCGGCCGCATGCTGCACCTGGCAGTGAGCCAGAATGTCGCTGCCAAACAGGACTCCAGCGAAGGCCTCGAGAAACGTCGCAACCCCGATCAGTGATAGCGCAGCCGCATCCTCGGCAGTCGCGCTGCGCAGCACAACCGGCTCGATCGGCGCGCTCGACGCCGGCGTCACGTCAGAGGACAGAGGTGCCATGCGCCGATGGTACCAAGCCGGACACAACGAACCGCAGCCGCTCCGGTTCCTTGACGGCCTACGCCTGGCCCGGCTCCAGCCGCTGCTTCAGGTTTCCCGCCAGCTCCGCCATCAGGCGCAGTCGCTGCTCCAGCTGCGGCGATTCGGCGCTCTCCTTCAACGCAAGCTGCGTGTGCAGCAGCAGCCCGGACACGGTATTGCGCAGATCCGACTCCATCGCTCGCAGCGCAGCCCGCTCCGCGGCGCCACGCTCCTGCTCGCGCCGGCTCAGCGCGGCGCGCAGATCGCGCACCAGCCGCGCGCTGCCCGTCAGCGCAAAGTTCACCTGCATCGGGATCGCCAGCCCCGCCATCCGCCACAGCAGCTCGGCGCTTCGCGGATCGCCCTCCGCCAGCGAGTCCTCCACGATCACCGCCGCATACGTATCCGTGCGCAGCGCTTCGATTGCCTCGCGCCGCCCTGGCACCAGCGTCACGTCCAGCTCCAGTTGCTGCAGAATCGCCGTGGAGCAAGCCTCCGCGCCGGACAATCCGGATACCAGCAGCACTCGTTTCGGTCCCACCACGCTTGTCTTCATAGCCCGCATCTCCTCGTATCTATCTCCGTTACATTCCCGACCGCATCGCGCTGGCGCCGCCCATCGGATCCATCGCCTCGAGCGACATCCCCTCGTGCATGCCGTACTCCTTCAGCTTGCGGTAGAGCGTCGTCTTGCCGATGCCCAGCAGCCGAGCCGCTAGCAGCTTGTCCCCCTTCAACTGCTTGATCGTGTTCAGAATGGCCTGCTTCTCGAGCTCGGCCAGCGGCGTCACCGGCGGTGGCGTGCTGTTCGTCTGCAGCACCGCGTCGACCGAACGCTGCGTCTGTGCCGAGGCATGACGTCGCAGCTGCAGCTCGTGATTTTGTAGCTGCGTCGGCAGGTCCGCCATGTGGATTACCGGGCCCGACGCCATCGTGCACGCCCGCTCGATCGCCATCTCCAGCTCGCGCACATTGTTCGGCCAGTCGTAGTCCATCAGGCTGCGCAGCGCGTCGTCGCTCATCTCGTAGCTCTGACCACTCTCGCGCGACATCCGCTCCAGGAAGTGCGTCGCCAGCAGCGGAATATCGCTCCGCCGTTCACGCAGCGGCGGAATGCGCAGCGTCACCACGTTCAGCCGGTAATACAGATCTTTGCGGAAGGTCCCCTTCGTCACCGCCGCCGCCAGGTCCACACTGCTCGCTGCCAGGATGCGCGCATGCAGCGGAATCCGGTGCGTCGCCCCCGCCGGCCGAATCTCCTTCTCCTGCAGCACCCGCAGCAACTTGCCCTGCAGCTCCGGCGTCAACTGGCCGATCTCGTCCAGAAACACCGTGCCCCGCTCCGCCGACGCCAGCACGCCCGGCACATTGCGCAGCGCCCCCGGAAACGCGCCCTTCACGTAGCCGAACAGCTCATGCTCGATCAGCTCCGGCGCAAACGCCCCGCAATCCACCGTCAGGAACGGCTGCGACGCGTGCTCGCTCTGCCCATGCAGTGTGCGCGCCACCATCTCCTTGCCCGTGCCGCTCTCGCCGACGATCAGCGCCGGGTGGTGGCTCTGCGCCACCTTCGACATAATCCGGTACAGCTTGTCCATCTCGTCGCTGCGTCCCACCAGGTTGCCCGCGCCGCCAGAGCTGCGCAGCCGGTCCCGCAGTGATCGGCTCGCCCCCGTCGCCTGCCGCTGGTGCGCCGCCCGCTCCAGCATCGACCCCAGCTCCTCCATCAGGAACGGCTTCGTCAGGTAATCGGTCGCGCCCGTCCGCATCGCTTCCACGGCCGACCCGATCGTCGCCGATGCCGTCATTACGATCACCGCCGTATCCGGCCGCAGCGTCTTCACCTCTTCCAGGAGCTGCAGACCCTCCCGCCGGCTCGCCTTCAGCTCCAGCAGCAGCAGGTCCACCGGGTGGCTCCGCAGCAGCTGCTGGGCATCGCCGGCCACGGACAAACCCTCCGCCGTAAACCCGCGACGCGTGGCAATCTCCACGCAGGCCGACCGCGTGGCATCGTCTTCCTCGATCACCAGCACGTGCAGTCGGCTCAGATTGGCTTCGAACTCAGACATGGATTCCAAGGCGCACCTCAAAAGGGGAGTCAAAACTACCGGTGTTTCCGGTTTCGTGTATTTCCTACACGACCACCGTGCAATCTCTACAGACCGGAGCATACCCAGATTTCATTCCGGGAAAACTGCTGAAAATGGGCCCGTACATCACCGGAGTAATGCCTCCACCCCCTTACCCTGTGCCACCAAAGCAGGACGTGCTACCTGGAATCAGCAACTTAGCCGGTGGAAAACTCCGCGCGCCTCCCGCCCCCGCTCTCCAGAAACACCGGTTCGGGACGTTCGTTGCTTCGGAACGTATCCGCTTCTGCTTCAATCAGGGCCATGACGCAGCCCGTCCCTGGCCAACTTCCCGCAGCCGCACCGCGCTTCGAAACGGTCGATCTGCTCCGCGGACTGGCCATCCTGGCCGTCGTCCTGCTGCACTGCCGTATCCGCTTCGGCGGCGACGGTGTCCACGTCGGCACGGCACTGCCCAGGGTCTGGCGGGCTCTGCTGCTCCAGAACGGCGGCAATGGCGTCACGGTCTTCTTCGCCATCTCTGGCTTTCTCATCACGCTCACGAGCCTGCGCCGCTTTGGCGGACTCGCCCACATCCGCGCTGCGTCCTTCTACCGCATCCGCTTCGCTCGGATCGCACCTTTACTGGTGCTCGTGCTAACCGTTCTCGCGCTGCTGCATTGGGGCAGCCTGCACTCGGACCGCTACACAGCCTGGCATGTCAGCCCAGCCGTCGGCCTCCCCCGGGCCTTGTTCTCGGCCCTCACCTTTCACCTGAACTGGCTCGAGGCCAAGACCGGCTACCTGCCCGCGAACTGGGACGCGCTCTGGTCCCTCAGCGTGGAGGAGATGTTCTACCTGTTCTTCCCGCTCGTCTGCATCGCTCTGCTCGGCCAGCGTTCACCCGTGCGGCGGGCAGGTTGGCCGCTCCTGTTTCTGCTCGCCGCTGTACTGCTCGTGCTCGGCCCCTGGGCGCGTTCGGTGTGGATCACGAGCGACATCGGCCAGGAGAAGAGCTACCTCGGCGGCATGAACGCCATCGCACTCGGCTGCCTCACCGCGCTCCCCTGCGACCGCATGTCGCGCTCCGCCCGCGTCGCCCGAGGATGGCTCTATGCCACCGAGGCCTTCGGCTGGCTCCTGATCGCCTGGTTCGCCACCTGGCCGACATGGCATTGGCTGCACAGCACCAATCGCTTCCTTGGCAGGCACGATCTCGACGACACCCTGCTGCCGCTCGGCGCATGCATGGTCATGCTCGCCACAGTTCTGCGTGGCGCGCGTGGCGGTGGCCCGCTCACCGCGCCCATCCGGTGGTTTGGCAGACACAGCTATGAGGTCTACCTCACGCACGAGTTCCTGGTGATCGTCGGCGTTGCGGCGTTTCTGCGCTGGCACGGAACGCGGCCCGGGCTTTGGACACTGGCCATCACCGCCGCCACTGCTCCCCTGGGATGGGTCATCGCTCACTGGTTCTCTGAGCCGATGAACCGCTGGCTCAGAGGCGCTCGCCCACCCGCCTCAGCGACTTCGTGAACGCTGCGCATCGAACTTCGCTCGCGCCTGTTCCACGCGCACGCGCCGCGACAGAGCCCACTGCGCAAGGTCCATCACCGGGATCAGCACGTCGTGCCCCAGCTCCGTCAATTGGTAATCCACCCGGGGCGGAATACTCGGCGTCACCTTGCGCGAGATGTACCCATCGCGCTCCAGGCCGCGAAGATTCGTCGTCAGCACCTTCTGCGAGATCGACCCGATACTCCGCTTCAGTTCGGTAAACCGCATGCTGCCCCGCGCCAGCATCGCGATGATCAGAATCGACCACTTGTCGCCGACCCGTGCCAGGACGTCGCCCACCGACTGACACACATCCGCCGGCAGATCGCTGAAGCTGCTGTGACAGGCTGCTCTGGGCACCTTCAGGTTGCTCGGTTTCTTCAAGGTGCCCTCTTGTGACAAATACCGCTGACTCATAGTATCCCGGTATCCCTTGGAAACCGTCCATCTCCTCTCGGGATCAGCGGATCAGGCACTCATGAACAATGAACATCGAAGCACAACCGTCCTCGTGACGGGCGGCTCTGGCTATCTCGCCGGTTGGCTGATCGTCGGCCTCCTCCGTCAGGGCTACAGCGTTCGCGTCACCCTGCGCAATCTAGCCCGTGAGCGCGAAGTCAGAGCCGCCATCGCAACACAGGTCGTTACGAATCAGAACATCACTCACCAGAGCAGCCCGCACCAGATCAGCCCCGATCAGATCAGCCCCGATCAGATCAGCATCGACGACCGCCTCACCTTCGTCGCTGCCGACCTGATGAGCGACGCCGGCTGGAGCGACGCCATGGCCGGCTGCACCTATGCACTTCACGCCGCCTCGCCCATGGGCCAGGGAGAGCCGCGCGGTACGGATCTCGTCGGTCCTGCGCGCGAAGGCACGTTGCGCGTTCTCGCCGCTGCCGCCGCAAGCGGCGTTCGCCGCGTCGTCGCCACCTCTTCGCTGATCGCGGCCCAGGGCCCCACGGTCGCTCAGGAGCAACAGCCCATCACCGACGAGACGACATGGACGGACACGCAGCAAAAAGGTCTCAGTGAGTACGGTCGCTCGAAAACTCTTGCCGAGCAGGCAGCCTGGGCCTTCATCGACAACGACTCGTCCGGCCTCACGCTCGCGACCATCCTGCCCGGCATGATCCTCGGCCCGGTCATGACGGAAAAGGTGTCAGGCTCCGTCGAAGTCGTCTCGCGCCTGCTCACCGGAAAGGTCCCGGCGATCCCCCGCCTCGGCTTCAGCATCACCGACGTCAGAGACCTTGTCGACCTGCAACTGAAAGCCATGACCCATCCCGATGCCGCCAACCAGCGGCTCATCGGCGTCGGTGATTTCCTCTGGTTCTCTGAGATCGCCGATATCTTGCGGCGTCAATTCCCGTCCCACGCCGCCAAGATCCCCAAGCGTCGCCTCCCGACCCTGGTAGTTCGCCTCGCAGGGCTTTTTCAGGAAGAGGCGCGCTTCATGGCGCCGCTACTCAACAAGCGCCGTGAATTCGTAACAGCCAAAGCGGCGGATCTGCTCGACTGGCGACCGCGCCCTTCAAAAGACGCAGTGATCGATTGCGGCGAGGGCCTCCTCGCGCAGAAACTCGTGTGACGCCCCGCAAGGCGCGGGCGGTCGCAAAGCGCTCGCCAGTCATGGGTCGTCCCATCGCCATGATGTCGACCCACCGTGCACCACTCACCCGCCGGCACGTGTCCGGCTCCCACCACGCGTCTTCCGCTTCCTTCTGCTCTCGATCTGGATCGTGTGCGCTGTCGCAATCGCCGCCAACAATCCCGGATAGCGAGCGTCCACTTCCGCGAAACGCGAGGTGTTGCGCATCTCCACCCCGTGCCGCTCGCCGCGGATCAGTCCAGCCTCGCGAAGCACCCGCATGTGCAGCGACAACGTGGACTTCGGGATCGGCTTCTCGAGCACGCTGACCAGCTTCGTGCAGTTGCTCGGACCATCCTGGTGCACCACCTCCGCAAACAGCGCCACACGCACCGGATCAGTCAGCGCATGCAGGATCGCCTCAAGCGGCACATCTTCGATCGCTGGATGGACAAGAGGCTTCATCGGATCGGCTTCCATACTAGCGCGTGGTTTTATTGTACATAAGTACTGAACTAATGCATCAGATCAGAGTCGGCGCCCGCACGCTGGTTCACGGGTCGCGGCTGCTGCCGACAACTCGAAAGGAGCAATCATGGGAAAGCTCGATGGCAAGACTGCAGTCATCACCGGCGGAACAAGCGGCCTGGCGCTCGCCAGTGCCAAACTATTCGTGGAAGAAGGTGCCTACGTCTTCATCACGGGACGTCGCCAGGAAAAGGTCGATGAAGCCGTTACATTCATCGGCCGCAACGTCACCGGCGTCCAGGGCGACGCCGCCAACCTCGACGACCTTGATCGCCTGTTCGCTACCGTGAAGCGCGAGAAGGGCAGCATCGATGTGCTGTTCGCCAGCGCCGGCTCGGGCGAGTCCGCCAAATTGGGCGACGTCACAGAGAAGCACTTCGACACCGTCTTCAACCTCAACACGCGCGGCACGCTCTTCACCGTGCAGAAGGCCCTGCCGCTCTTCAACGACGGTGGCTCCATCTTCATGACCGGCTCCGTCGCCTCCGTCAAAGGCTTTCCGTCCTTCGGCGTGTATTCCGCAAGCAAGGCAGCGCTTCGCTCCTTCGCCCGCACCTGGCTCAACGAATTGAAGGACCGCCACATCCGCGTCAACGTACTCAGCCCGGGCCAGGTCGCCACCCCCATCCAGGACCAGCTCTTCGACGAGGCCACCATTCGTCAGTTCGAAGCCATGATCCCGCGCGGCAAGATGGGCCGCCCCGAAGAGATCGCAACTGTCGCCCTCTTCCTCGCCTCCGACGACTCCAGCTACGTCAATGGAGTCGAGTTATCCGTCGACGGTGGCACCACCGCCATCTAACTCCCTGCAACTAACTCCCCGCAATTTAGTTCCGCGCCGTTAGTTCCGACGAGCGAAGGTCGAGTCTTCTCGGTGATTCCCTTCGCTCTCAGCCGGCCTCCCGCGCGCCGCCTTCAGCCTCAGCCAGCGGCGATCCGGTCCTTCGCGCCACCCGGCACTGATCTGATCGAGCCGCGTCAACGCACGACCACGTATGCAAGCAGGACAGCTGCTGTGGCGAGAGCGACGATGCGCACGCGATGTCTCCTGTCCCAGGTCCGGTGAAGCCGTGCCCAATCAGCACCACCCTCCGCCACGCGACTGTTCAGTGGCACCAGGACAACGATCGACGCCACTGACGTAAGTACCCAGATAGCAGTCGCTGCCAGCAGGATCATCCGCCCCGGCGTGTGCCAGTTGAGCCATGTCTCGATACCGAGAAGCAGGGTAGAAGCCGGGTACCAGACCGGCATCACTCTTCCGAGAACCAGCGCAAAACGGCTGAGCATGGTCAACTGCGCTTCGGGTTCGAGCCGCCACGCGGCAGGGTTCACAAGTGCAGAAACAGAAAACTCGACGCCCACCAGGGTAAGAACAACGAACACGGTCGCCATGTTGAACAAGTGCATAAGGACTCCATTTGACTCTTTGCTCAAGACGCCTTCGAATGGAGCACTGATACAAAAAGCAGCACTGACAAATTTGTCAGCCGGAGCAAACGATGGGCGTCTCCAAGAAAGAGATCTCGCCATGCCCGATTGATGTCACGCTGAGTGTCATCGACGGCAGATGGAAGGGCACCATCCTCTGGCGATTGCTGGATGGGCCGATGGAACGAGCGAGCTGCGGAAGAGCATTCCTGAGATCACCGAACGAATGCTTCTCCGTCACCTCCGCGAAATGACCGAGAGTGGCATTCTCGACCGGCACCAGGAACAAGGCCTCCCTCTTCGCGTGCGGTACTCGCTCTCCCCGTATGGCATGACGCTGGTGCCCGTCTTGGACGTTCTCTGCACGTGGGGCAGAGAGCACCTCAAGCGCGAACCCCTGAGCGTGCGCTGAGAGTTTTCATCTTCGAACCTGAGTCGCGGTCATGCGCTACGTATCGTGAAGCCGGCTGCTGTAGCCTTGCCGATAACAGCGCAATGAGGCCATCGAGTCTCCTCCCCTGTTCGCATCCCTATCATGTCAGTCGGGGGCTTTTTAACTTGGCACGCTCTTACACCAAATACCTGATGGTCTTCAGCGCTATTGTCATGTTCGCCTTTGGCGTGGCGCTCACCTTTGCACCTGCCGAGTTAATCCACGCCGCGGGTGCTCCGCAGTTGCCGCTCCTTGTCGCGCTCGCGCAGACGTGCGGTGCTTTGTATCTGGGGTTCGCTGCTCTCAATTGGATGGCCAAGGACAATCTCATCGGCGGCATCTACAGTCGCCCCGTTGCGCTGGCCAACTTCCTGCAATTCTTCGTTGTTGCGATGGCACTCTTGAACGATGTAGCAAGGCTGCCGCACTCGCCGGGCCCCATCAGTGCCACGGCCCTCAACGCCAGCCTGGCTCTCTGCTTCGGATTAGTTCTCTTCCGGCACCCAAAGACTGACTGACCGCGGCCCGCAGTTCAACAACCAGCCTGCCACAACCCACAACTCCCCTCCCCTACAATCAACGCACGTCCTCCACGCCTCAGGCCGCGCCCTCCATCCGCAGCGGCCGCGCCGCAGAGGGTTCTGTCCACCCTGTGCGGATTTTCGAGGACTGCGGGTGTTGCAGCCCTGAGTGCCCTGAAAGAGAACCCCTCTGTTCTAAGAGAACATGGAGACGATGATCGGCGACGAAAAGAATTTAGTTTCTATAGCGGACCTCTCCCCAAGGAAGCAACTTGCTTTTGCTCTGTTGGTTTTCGAGAGAATGCTGCCAACTCTAGTTGCCTTTTCAAAGGACACAGGCTTCAACGAAGCTTGCTACTTGCAAGCTAAAGATGCCGCATGGGCCACATTGCAGACTGGTTCAGTGAACCTTTCATTGAAAAAGGCATGTCTCAGGGGCGCACCGGACACCGAGGATTACTCTCACGACCTATCCTCCTACGCTCTAAATGCTGCCCTCGCGATGGATGACATTTTGGAGTTTACCCTCGATGGTTGTGCCGACCACATCACAAGCGTCTCAACGCTTGCCGGAGACTCCCTGTACCTCTACCTAAGCAGCTTGCAAGACTCGGTTGTGTCCTCAGCAGAAGAAGATAGGCGGATTGCTTCACATCCCTTGATGCGACAGGAGCATCGCCAGGAAGAAGCGGACATCAGGTTCCTTGCTGGTCTTCCAGAGCAGCTCAGCAACGAGACGATCCTGTCCTTAAGAGCGCGAGCGGATAGTCAGCCGCCCTTGCTTCCTCTCACGTCCTAATCTTGGGCGTGTCTAACGGCAGCGCGCATTCCAAGGAAGAGCACATCGCCTGACGCCTTCGGGAGTCTTAGGGAAGTTAGCCTGATGAGGCGCTCCTCATCCCAGTCCTCGCGCTGACATTGGATACACCAGTGCCGCTGCACCCTGCATCCCCCTCCCCTACAATCAACCCATGTCCTCCACGCCCCAGGCCGCGCCCTCCATCCGCAGCGGCCGCGCCGCCAATCAGCTTCGCCCGCTCACCCTCACGCCCGACTTCGTCGCCACCGCGGAGGGCTCCGTGCTCATCGCCGTCGGCCACACCCGCGTGCTCTGCAACGCCACCATCGAGCAGGGCGTGCCCTCTTGGCTGCGCAACAGCGGCCGCGGCTGGGTCACCGCCGAGTACGGCATGCTGCCACGCGCCACGCTCACACGCACCGCGCGCGAGGCCGAGCGCGGCAAGCTCTCCGGCCGCACGCATGAGATCCAGCGCCTCATCGGCCGCTCGCTCCGCGCCGTCGTCGATCTCCACGCCCTCGGCGAGCGCACCATCATCCTCGACTGCGACGTCCTGCAGGCCGACGGCGGTACCCGCACCGCCGCCATCACCGGCGCCTGCGCCGCCCTCGCGCTCGCCATCAACCGCCTCGTCAAGGCAGGCACCCTCAAGCAATCGCCACTGCGACAAATGGTCGCCGCCACCAGCGTCGGCATCGTCGATGGCGAAGTCCTGCTCGACCTCGCCTACGAAGAAGACTCCCAGGCCGACGTTGACATGAACGTCGTCATGACCGAAGACGGCGGCCTCGTCGAAGTCCAGGCCACCGCGGAAAAGCACTCCTTCCCCCGCGATCGCATGCTGCAAATGATGGACTACGCCGAAGCCGGCATCCGCGAGCTCTTCCCCGCCCAGCGCGCCCTGCTCTCGTAAAATCCCTTCGCATCGCCCGAGCGGCCTGCCTCCGCCGCTCGAGCATCCGCACCCTGCACCAGATACACAACAAGTAACCTCCAAATGCACACACGCCGGCCACACACGCCGGCCACGTAGAATGGCGCTCACCCTCACTCCGGAGTGATCCCATGCGCCTTCTGCGACCCCGCCTCTTCCGCAACGCTCTCTTGCTGGCTGTCGTGCTCTGCCTCTCCACGCTCGTGCACGCCGCCCCTGCTGCGCAGACAGACGACATCGCCATCCGCCACGTCCTCGACACCCAGGTCGCCGCCTGGAACCGCGGCGACATCCCCGCCTTCATGCAGGGTTACGCTCACTCGCCCGACCTCACCTTCGTCGGCAAGTCCGTCGAGCGCGGCTACGACAACGTCCTCGCCCGCTACCAGAAGAACTACGGCCACGGCGAAGCCATGGGCACGCTCGCCTTCACCGATCTCCAGATCACGCCCATCGACGACCAGGTTGCGACCGTCACCGGCCGCTTCCACCTCACCCGCACGGCAGCCGGCGGCGGCGATGCCAGCGGCATCTTCTCGCTCGTCTTCAAGCACACCGCCTCCGGCTGGAAGATCGTCCTCGACCACACCAGCTAGCCTCCTGCGCTTTCCTGTGACATGACCACACGAGCTGTGGCATACTCCTGTGGCTGACGCACAGGAGTCCTCCACTTGTCCGCATCCCGCATCGACCTGCTCCAGGGAACGCTCGACCTCATGGTCCTCCAGACCCTCGCCGCCATGGGCGAGCAGCACGGCTACGGCATCGCCCGCCGCATCGAGCAGCTCTCCGGCAACACCATCCTGCTCAACCAGGGCACCATCTACGCCTCGCTCGTTCGCCTCCAGAATCGCGGCTGGATCTCCGCCGCCTGGGGCACCTCGGACAACAATCGCAAGGCCAAGTACTACGCCATCACACGCAGCGGCCGGAAACAGCTCGCCCGCGACGCCGCAGACTGGCATCGCCTCGCCGACGTCATGGCCCGCGTCCTCTCGCAGGCTCCGGACGTGGCCAAATGATCGCGCGGCTCCGCTCCGCCCTCGCGCGCCTCCGCGCCTTCACCAACAAATCCGCGCTCGATCGCGACCTTGAGCAGGAGCTCGCCTCGCACATCGCCATGGCGACCGACGACAACATCCGCCGCGGCCTCCCGCCCGAAGAAGCCCGCCGCCAGGCGCTCCTCCGCTTCGGCGGCATCACGCAGGCGAGCGAACAGCAGCGCGACGCCCGCGGCCTCCCGATCCTCGACACGCTGCTCCGCGATCTCCGCTTCGCCACGCGCCAGCTCCGCAAGAACCCCGGCTTCACCCTCACCGCCGTCCTCACCCTCGGACTCGGCATCGGCGCGAGCACCGCCGTCTTCTCGCTGGTGAACGCGCTGCTGCTGCGCCCCATCGCCACACCCTCACGCAGACCAGCTCAACATCTTTGAGTACCACCGAGGACGACTCCTCAACGCCCAACCGCTCTTTCAGCGACCCGGTGTTCCGGCACCTGGAGCGCGACCACCCGGCCTTCGCACACGTCTTCGCCTCCTCTCCGGTCACCCTACAGATCGGCAACCAAGGGGGCGGCCCCACCACCAGCGGCCTCTTCGTCAGCGGCGACTACTTCCCCGCTCTCGAAACATCACCACTGCTCGGCCGTCTCCTGACACCGCTCGACGACCGCCCGCAAGCTCCCGCTATGGCCGCCGTCATCACCGAGCGCTACTGGCGCGACCACCTCGCCGGCGATCCTCACGTCCTCGGCCGCGTCCTCATCGCCAACAAGATCGCCTTCACGATCGTCGGCGTCCTGCCCAGCGGCTTTGCCCAGACCGATCCCACCTGGCACCCGCAAATCTACCTGCCGCTCGCATCCGCGCCACTCGTCAACGCTCCGTACGACACCATCGCCTGCGGCTACCAATGCAACAATTTGGTCGTCATGGGGCGTCTGCAGTCCGGCATCCACCGTACCCACGCAGGCGCGTCTATGGGCTCGCTCGGCCGCAACCTGCTCGACCACCCAAATCCCCGCACCCGTCTTCTCCACCCTCAGCAGCACCATCGATCAATCCCTCTCCGCCGAGCGCATGATGGCCCTGCTCTCCGTCTTCTTCGCCGCCGGCGCGCTACTCGTCACCGCCATAGGACTCTATGGCACGCTCAGCTACCGCACCGCCCGCCGCACCAGCGAGATCGGCATCCGCATCGCCCTCGGCTCGCGCCGCCTGCAGGTCGTGTCGCTCGTCCTCCGCCAGAACGCGACACTCACCCTCCTCGGCGCCGCCGGCGGCCTCATCGCCGCCCTGCTCGCCTCGCGCGCTCTGGCCTCCATGCTCTACGGCACCTCGCCGCACGACCCACTCGTCCTCGCCGCCGCCACACTGCTGCTCTCCCTCGTCGCCGCCATCGCCTCCCTGCTCCCCGCCATCCGCGCCGCCCGCATCAACCCCCTCACCGCCATCCGCGCCGAGTAGCCACCACTGCGGACACTCGTCGAAGCGCCCAGACGCCGCGGCCCCCCTGCTGGACGATCCGGTTCGCCACATCCTCTGTTGATACGTTTGTCAGCGCGGGAAGCCTGACCGTCTCCCGCACCAATGCGTGACCGATGGACGTCCCACCGAGGGCTCTTTCTGGGCAAGCAGTTTCATCCAGAGATCGAGCGTTCGCCCCAATTCCCACATCGAGGCTTCCGACGCCGGAAAGAAGTCATAGCGAAACGCAAGCGCATCGAGGGCTTGACCAGACGGATCGGGAGCCTGAATCAGCCATGCCTTGCCATGCTCCGTCGCTGAGTACCCGGACCCTCGAAGCGCTTCCGCGAAGGCGTCGCTGACCGAGAGCGCCGATACGTCGACCGTGGCCCGCAGGTTGCAGAGCACATCCTGCCGCTGACCGAACACGATCCCCAACGGAATGCGGTTTCGCTTAGCGATCGACAGAACGACGCGCAACAGGGGAGCATCCTCGTACTTGCCGGAGAGCTGCGCCGCTCTCCCCTGCCTCTGCTGTTCGATCAGCGACTGACTGAAGCAACAACGCGTCCCACCAGCTACGGTGAGCACAAGTGCGGCCACGGCACGGAGTAGATTCTGGCGCCTGTTCTCAACTCTGCTCACCGATGTTCACCTATGCGCGAAAGTCTGACACACTCAGCGTTACTTGCACATCTGCTGAAAGCCGGGTGCCCCCATCCTGGCCCAGCCAGGGTGGGTAGCGAAGCAGCCCAGGTCGGGGGGGCGACGATCCGCGTCCTCCCCACGTGCGGCGCCTCCCCCGCCCTCCTGTACCCTCACCTCTATGCCCCACGACTTCGAGATCGGCACCGTCCCCGTCGGGCGCGGCCAGCTCTTCCTCATCGCCGGCCCCTGCGTTATCGAAAGCGAGCCGCACGCCCGCTCCATCGCCGAGCGCGTCCAGCGCATCACCACAGACCTCGGCGTTCCGTACATCTTCAAAGCCTCGTACGACAAGGCGAACCGCACCTCCGTCACCAGCTTCCGCGGCCCCGGCCTCGTCGAAGGCACGCGCATCCTCCGCCGCATCGCCGAAGACACGCACCTCCCCGTCCTCACCGACGTGCATGAGCCCGCGCACTGCGCCGTCGTCGCCGAGGCCTGCGACGTCCTCCAGATCCCCGCCTTCCTCTGCCGCCAGACCGACCTGCTCGTCGCCGCCGGCAACACCGGGCGCGCCGTCAACGTGAAGAAGGGCCAGTTCGTCGCACCCGAAGACATGCGCCACGCCGTCGACAAGATCGCCACCACCGGCAACCCCCGCGTCTTCCTCACCGAGCGCGGCGCCAGCTTCGGCTACCACAACCTCGTCGTCGACATGCGCTCGCTGCCCATCCTGCGCGCCCTCGCGCCCGTCGTCTTCGACGGCACCCACTCCGTCCAGACACCCTCCGCCGCCAACGGCGTCTCCGGCGGCCAGCCCGAGTTCATCCCCGTCCTCGCCCGCGCCGCCGTCGCCGCCGGCATCGACGGCATCTTCCTCGAAGTCCACGACAACCCCACCCACGCCAAATCCGACGGCGCGAACGCCCTCCACCTCGACAAACTCAAACCCCTCCTCGAACACCTCCTCGCCATCCACGCAGCCGTCTAAGCACGCCAGGCAATCAACCATCAGCGAAGGCACTGACTCGAGAGAAGGACAGTTGCGCCGCTCTAGCTATGAACGCAAGCTAGAGTGATCAGCGGCCATCGACTTCCCCAGACGACGAATTCGTAGGTCTCATTCGAGTCGTCCGGATTGTGATCGATCAGAATTCCTTCAGTCCCATCAAGGGACAAGAGCGACAGAGAGTCGCGATCGATTTCGATGACTGATTCAGCATTCGCTAAGAGCCCCGGGGAACTTAGGATCACGGCGACGGAAATCGTCTCTGCTCGAGTGAGCAGGTAGACACGTTCTGTGATCTGCCCGGCGAGTCGCGCCGCCAACAAAAAGACTTGCCGAGACTCGTGAGAACGGAAGAAGCGTCGATATGCGAACGCGTGCTTCTCTATGGCCCCCTGATAACCCAGGCGGAAGCTCTCCCGTAGACCATTTGCTTCTGAGACGAGTGCGGCCGGGCTTACTTCGTCACCAACTACGTTCGCGAGGCGTTCCAGTAGAAGAGGCGCCGCAGTCCTCAGAATGTTTCTTCGCACGAGAAGACGGATTCTTTGCTGTCTGCTTTCGCCCATAGGGTCACAGCGTCTGTACTGCGTGGCGTGGCTTCACGAATCCCGCGCGAGAGGAACGGCAGCTTCAGCCGATCCGGCCCAGGACAAACTATTTCGCCAATCCAGCTTTCTCCGGCTGATTCCTGATCTCGTTCCAATACTCGTCCCGCACGTCATCGTCGATTGCAGTCTGAACGTTAGTCGCATAGAGCGCGTCTGCCCCATCTTTGCGCGGTCCGGAGATCCAGTACTCCTCCCCGCTCTCCACGTCATAGTAGTTGGCTTTGTAGCCCCTACCCTTGAGGCTCTGGAACGCACGACCGCCGTAGTACAGAGTCGCGCCCGTCTTCGAGAACGTGACGCTGCCGACTCTTGCCGGACCGACCAGCTCACCTGACTTTCGCTCGATGTACATGATGCGCGTACGCGGCTTCATGGCCGCCATCCTCTCACGCTGTGACGCTGAAAATTGTGAGCCTCGAGTGACGCCAGCAAACATTCCACCCCAACCCCGCATCAGAAGCGCTGACCCATGTCGAACGCGGCCCTCACCCAAATCCTGCTCGTCCTCCTGCTCCTCGCCGGACTGGCGCAGGTCTTCGGCTACCTCTTCATGCGGCTCCGGCAGCCCCGCGTCGTCGGCGAAATCGTCGCCGGCATCGTGCTCGGTCCCGCGCTGCTCGGCCGCATCCCCGCCGTCGCCCATGTCATCGCCGCCGCCCGCCAGCAAGGGCACATCCTCGACTTCGTCTACTGGCTCGGCCTCTTGCTGCTCATGTTCCTCTCCGGCGCGGAGACGCAGCACCTCTTCTCCCGCGAGGAGCGCCGCGAAGTCGGCTGGCTCACCATCGTCGGCACCGGCATCCCGTTCCTGCTCGGCCTCGCGCTCGCCCGCTGGGTGCTGCGGCCCGTGCTCGCCGGCCCCAACGGCAATCGCCTCTCGCTCACCATCATCCTTGCCGTCGGCGTCGCCGTCACCTCCGTGCCCGTCGTCTCCAAAATCTTCGCCGACCTCCACATCCTGCACACCCGCTTCGCCCGCCTCGTGCTCGGCGTCGCCGTCCTTGAAGACATCGTGCTCTGGCTCGCGCTCGCCGTCGCCACCGCAGCCGCCGGTCGCGAAGCCCTGCACCCCCGCGAGCTCTCCGTCCACCTCGCCATCACCGTCGCGTTCTTCGTGCTTGGCCTCACCCTCATCCCGCGCGCCGTCAAGCGCATCAACAAATCCCGCTTCAACGTCTTCGTCACGCACTCGCCCACCGGCTACGCGCTCGCCGTGCTGTTCGCCTACTGCGTCGTCGCCGGCCTGCTCGATGTCTCGCTCGTCTTCGCCGCATTCCTCGCTGGCTTCGCAGTCGTGCACAAGAAGCGCGGGCTCTTCCGCGAGTCGCTCGACGCCATCACCAAGGTCTCCTTCGCCTTCTTCGTGCCCGTCTACTTCGCCATCGTCGGGCTCAAGCTCGAGCTCGTGCGCGGCTTCTCGTTCACGTTGGTGCTCGCCTTCCTCGCCGGCACCTGCCTGATTAAGGTGCTCTCGGTCTCGCTCGCCGGCCGCTTCGCCGGCTTCCGCGGGCTCGACCTCATCAACCTCGCCATCACCACCAACGCGCGCGGCGGCCCCGGCATCGTCCTCGCCAGCGTCGCCTATGACGCCGGCATCATCAGCGCCACCTTCTACACCACGCTCGTCCTCGCCGCCGTCCTCACCTCGCAGATCGCCGGCGCCTGGCTCGAGTACGTCCTCCGCAAAGGCTGGCCCCTCCTCTCCGCCGCACCCACACAGCCCGCCATCGCCTCCCCGCCCGACTCGCGGCCCGCGCCCATCGCCTAGCTTCTCGTAACCACAACGGCAACAAAAAGGGCAGGGCGGCGGCGACTCACTCGCCCTCCACTCTGCCCTTCGCTGCTTCCGCTGCGTCTGCTACATCACGCCTGTCGCGCCATCTGCTCCGTCGGGCTCACAGAACGCACCGATCCCGAGCCCGAGCTCGAACTCGAGCTCGAGCCCTTCATCATCTCCGTCTTGCGGAACTGTTCGTGGAACCCCGGGATAAACTCGCCCACGTAGTCCTTGAACCGCGTGGCCGCCACACCGATCAGCGCTCCCTTGATGTTGTCCCACGTCTCGAACGCCTGGTGAGCCTGCCGCTCGGTGCCCGCGTGCGGCGTCGAGGACGACGAGGACGAGGACCCCTCGTTGAAGTGCCGTCCGCTGCCACTGCTCCGGTGCCGTGACCGGCCGCCGCCCATCAGCGACGACAACAGAATGCCGCCACCGAACGCAACGCCAACCATCATCATCGGATTGTTGCGAAACTGCCCGCGCCAGTCCGTCGCCGACTTCACCTTGTTTTGTAACTCGGCAAGGTTCGCACCCAGGTCCTCGCGCTTATTCTCGATAAAGTTTTCTATTTGGCTTGCTGTCTCGCCCATTCCGCATTCTCCTTCATGCTCTCAACCGTCTTGTTCGGTACGGGATCCACGCGCTTCATCTGCTTCAAGCCGGCACTCACCAGCACCGCTGCGGGGATCAGAAGTAAGACCGTGACCACCAGCGCCGATGCCCACAACGGCAACACCAGTGCCAGCGCATACATAATCGTGAGTAGCAGGAACAGCACGCCGAACAGTGCACACACGGCGCCCGCGCCCAGTGACGTCAATCCCGACTTCGCCTTCGTGACTTCTTCACGAAGCTCCGTCTTCGCCAGTCGAACCTCCGACCGCACGATGGACTGCACATTGCCAACCAGGTCCTGCAGGATATCTGAGATAGACCGATCGCTCGTCGCCATTGGATAAACGTCCACGCTTAGTCACGACCGGAAAATGCGCGCGCCACCAGGAAGCCAGCCACCGCGGCCGCCGCAAGCGCAGGCCCCGGATTCTTCTTCACCAGCTCCTGCACATCCGCCATCATGCTGTTCACGTCATGCTGCCGCACATAATCCGCCGTCGTCGTCAGCTTGTCCGCCGCCGTGTGCGCGATCCGCGTCACCTTCTCGCCGCCTGGAAGCGCATCCGCCTTCTCATGCAACGAAGAACCCGCCGACTCTAACCCACCCGCGATCGTTCCGCGGTTCTCATCGATCTTGTCCGTCGCGGTGCGGCCCACCTCAGAGATCTTCTCCTTCGCCTGCGATGCCATGCTGCCCATCTGTTCGCCTACCGAACCAGTTCCTTGTGCTGCCATGGTTGCTCCTGTGTCTGCCAGATCGAAATTTGCCTGCTGCTCGTAGGATGCCGACCGATCGCCGCTTCCTGCTCGGACTTGCTCCGAAGAAGCTCGTCATCACTGAGTTCGGTGTACTGAATAAGCCACAGTCGCAGACCAAACAAGCGCAACCCCCGTGCCAGTCGCACCACGAATCACCCGCACATAACTCGCCTAAGTAGATCCACACTCAGGTCACGGAATATTCCAAATGAGCAACTATCGACGAAGAGCAACTATCGCCACGAGCACCTATCGCCACGAGCATCTATCGCCACGAGCACCTATCTCCAAAACCGGCGACGCCTCACCCCTCACCACCGAATGCACCATCCCTGAGCAAAGCGAAGGGTGGGGCCACCTCAGCAGCCAGCAGCCCAGAAGCTAGAAGCTACCAACTCCCCCCGGCTGCAGCACGCCCACACGCGCTCCTATAAACTCCTCGCCGAAGGAGTTCCATGCGCCTCTCGTCCTCTGCATTCATCGCCATCGTCGCTGCCGTGCTGACTGCCACCGCCGCCGCCGCGCAATCAACCTCTCCAACAGCACACAAGCAATGGCCCGCAGAGGACCACCTCTACACCGCGCACGACTTCCACTTCGGCGCCGCGGGCAGCAGCGAAGTCCTGCCCGAGCTCAAGCTCCGCTATCTCACCCTCGGCACGCCGCACCGCAACGCGAGCGGCCACGTCGACAACGCGGTCCTGCTACTCCACGGCACCGGCGGCAATCGCCACACCCTGCTCAACCCACTCTTCGCCGACGTGCTCTTCGGCCCCGGCGCGCCGCTCGACATCACGCGCTACTACCTCATCCTGCCCGACGACATCGGCCACGGCGACTCCTCCAAACCCTCCGACGGCCTGCGCATGAAGTTCCCGCACTACGACTACGACGACATGGTCCGCTCCCAGCACCAGATGCTCGCCGACGGGCTGCACGTCGATCACCTGCGCCTCATCCTCGGCACCTCCATGGGCTGCATGCAAAGCTTCGTCTGGGGCGAAACGTACCCGGGCTTTGCCGACGCACTCATGCCTCTCGCCTGCCTGCCCACTGAGATTGCCGGCCGCAACCGCATGATGCGCTACATGGCCATCGAGAACATCAAGCGCGATCCCGCCTGGCAGAACGGCAACTACACCACCGAGCCCCTCGAAGGACTCCGCGCCGCCAACGAACTGCTCTTCATCATGGGCTCTGCGCCACTCGTGCAGCAGAAGGCCGCACCCACCCGCGCCGCCGCTGAGCAGTATGTCGACAAGCTGCTCGATCGCATGGACGCAAGCACCGACGCAAACAACTTCCTCTACTACGTCGATGCCTCGCGCAACTACAACCCGGAGCCGCACCTCGACCGCATCACCGTACCCGTCATGTACATCAACTCAGCGGACGACTTCATCAACCCACCCGAGCTCGGCATCGCCGAACGCCTCACCCCGCGCATGCCCCACGCAAAGTTCGTCCTCCTCCCCACCTCCGACCAAACCCACGGCCACGGCACCCACACCCAGGCAGCCCTCTGGCAAAACTACTTAGTCGACTTACTCAAAGAATCCGAACCCAGGCCCTGACCTGGCCACTCTCCACCGCGAAGCGCACCCACCTCGCCACCCCAAGCCACTGCCGCGGGAACGATACACTCTTGCCGTATGCCCCACCTCTCCCTCAAGCCCAGCCACGCTGTCGTCCGCAACTACTACGCCGCACTCCAACAGTTCGGCAGGCTCGGCTTCGACAACGAGGGCAACATCCGCGGCGCCTTCGAAGACCTGCTCAAAAAGTGCGCCAGCCAGTTCCGCTGGACCGTGGTCCCCGAGTACCAAATGACCGGCAAGGACAAGCGCCGCATCAGCGTCGACGCCTGCCTCATCGACGAATTCCATCTGCCCCGCGGCTACTGGGAAGCGAAGGACGAGAAGGACGATCTCGACACCGAGATCCGGAAGAAATTCGAGGCTGGCTACCCGCGCAACAACATCCTCTTCCAGGAGCCCGCCCGCGCCGTCCTCGTCCAGAACGGGATCATCGTTAACCCTCGATCCCAGGATCAGGACATCACCCAACCTGACTCGCTCGTCCGTCTGCTCGAACGTTTCTACGACTGGCAGGAATCGCCGCAACAGGAGTGGGACCGTGCCGTCCAGAAGTTCTCAACCGAAATCCCGCGCCTCGCGCAAGGCGTCATCGACCTCATCGAGCGCGAGAAGAAGAGCAACCGCACCTTCCGCGAGCGCTTCACCGCCTTCGCGCAGCTCTGCAGGCAATCCATCAACCCCGACCTGCGCGACGACGCAGTCGAAGAAATGCTCGTGCAGCACCTGCTTACGGAACGCATCTTCCGCCGCATCTTCAACAACCCGGAGTTCACCCGCCGCAACGTCATCGCCGCCGAGATCGAAAAAGTCATCGACTCACTCACCAGTCGTCACTTCTCCCGCGATGCCTTTCTCGCCGACCTCGACCCCTTCTACACCGCCATCGAACGCGCCGCCGACAGCACAACGACTTACCCGGAGAAGCAGCACTTCCTCAACCACGTCTACGAACGCTTCTTTCAGGGCTTTTCGAAGAAGCAGGCCGACACCCACGGCGTCGTCTACACCCCGCAGCCCATCGTCGACTTCATGGTGCGCAGCGTCGAAGAGGTGCTCAAGACGGAGTTCGGCCGCTCCCTCGCCGACGAGGGCGTCCACATCCTCGACCCCTTCACTGGCACCGGCAACTTCATCACTCGCATCATGCAGGAGATCCCGACCAGCCGCCTCCAGAAGAAGTATGCGAACGAGCTCCATTGCAATGAGGTCATGCTGCTGCCCTACTACATCGCCAGCATGAACATCGAGCACGCCTATCTCGACAAGGTCGGCGAATACAAGCCATTCGACGGCATCTGTCTCGTCGATACCTTCGAACTCGCCGAGCCGAAGCAGGCCGGCTTCGAGTTCATGAGCGAGGGCAACACCGAACGGATTCGGCGTCAGAAGAAGGCGCCGATAACAGTTGTCATCGGGAATCCGCCCTACAACATGGGCCAGGCGAACGAAAACGATCAGAATAAAAACCGCAAGTACAAGCACATGGACAAGCGGGTGCAAGAGACTTACACGAAAGCGTCGAAGGCAACGCTACGAAACAAGCTAAGCGACCCGTACGTGAAGGCTTTTCGCTGGGCGACCGACAGGATTCGTGCGGATGGCGGCATCGTCTGCTATGTCAGCAACAACAGCTTTATCGACCAGATCGCGTTCGACGGCATGCGGAAATACCTCGTCGAAGAGTTCGATCGAGTCTACGTTCTCGATTTGGGCGGGAACATCAGGAGGAACCCGAAGCTTTCGGGGACAACCCACAATGTCTTTGGTATCCAAGTTGGAGTCGCCATCACGTTGCTTGTGAGGAATCCGCAACATCATCCTCAAAGGAAGGGCAGCATTCGGTACTCTACCGTCGGACAAGATTGGAGAAAGTCCAGAAAGCTACACCAACTTGAAGCGTGGAAGGCGTTCTGTAATGTGGTTTGGAACGAGTTAAATCCTGATACGCAGAACGACTGGCTCACCTCGGATCAGCGGCCAGAATTTTCTTATTTGGTACCGATTGGTGATCGCAGAAGCAAAACGATCACTGACCCAGAGGCCATTTTCAGGTCCTTCAGTTTAGGAATTGCAACCAACAGGGACACGTGGGCCTACAGCTACCAACGTGCCGCAGTTGAATTTAATATTCGCAGAATGGTCGACACCTACGACCGCACATCTCAATTCGCGAGCGATGAGTCGCTCGCGGAAGCAGCAGAAGAAGGAATCAAGTGGACAGATCGTCTACTCTCCGCTCATCGCTCGGGGCTCCGAATAGGCTTCCACTCTCCCTCCATTCGGACGGCGCTCTACCGGCCGTTCACGCGACAGTTTCTTTACTTCGATAGCCTAATCAATCACAGGCAGTATCAGCAGCACCGCATTTTTCCCAGAGCAGATTCAGAGAATGTTTGCCTCTGCGTAAACGACATCGGATTCAGATCTCCGCTTGGGGTAATCGCTTCGGATTGCGTTCCCGACCTCCACGTCCTCGCTGGCAGCGATGGCTTTCAAACCTTCCCCTTCTACATCTACGACGAAGACGGCACCAACCGCCGCGAGAACATCACCGACTGGGCACTCAACGAGTTTCGCAACCACTACAGTGACCAATCCATTACCAAGTGGGACATCTTCCATTACACCTACGCCCTGCTCCACCACCCCGAGTACCGCACCCGCTACGCCGCCAATCTCAAACGCGAACTGCCCCGCATCCCCTACGCGCCCGACTTCCGCCGCTACGCTGTGCTCGGCAAGGAACTCATGGAGCTTCATGTCCACTATGAGCAGCAGCCCGAGTACCCGCTCGAGCGCATCGAGACCGGCAAACTCGATTGGCGCGTCAGGAAGATGAAGCTGTCCAAAGACAAAACCGAGCTCTGCTACAACACCTTCCTCACGCTGCGCGGCATTCCGCCCGAGGTCGCCGAGTATCGCCTCGGCAATCGCTCCGCACTCGAGTGGATCGTCGATCAGTACCAGGTCTCTACCGACAAGCGCTCCGGCATCGTCAACGACCCCAACCGTGAAGACGACCCCGAATCCATCGTTCGCCTCATCGGCCAGGTCATCCACGTCTCCATCGAAACCGTGAAGCGAACGAGGGAGCTCGCCTCGCTCGCACTCCTCCCCGCTGACCCTACGCCCGCAATAATCGACGACACACTGTAGTCCCAAAGCGGAACCGCAGCCCGTCCGCGACTCAGCCCTCAATCGCCGTGAGCACGCAGTCGTCGCACCGGCAGAGGTAATCGTGGCAATTACCTCCAGGCCCTCGACGACGATCCGGACGCACAATGCAATCGCTTACATGGACCCGTTTGCGTACCCAATCCACGCATTCCAGACCAAAAAAAGGGCCCCTCTTTGAGGAGGGGCCAATCTGCCTTGGTTCTCTCGTTGTGTGAGAGCTGGGTTGCGGGCCGCTTACTGCTGCGGAGCCGTCGGTTGCGACGCAGCACCCTGGGGGGAGGGCTGTGTTGTCGACTGCTGCGTCGCACCGATGGGTGAACTCCCCTCGGAGGAGGGTGAGCCCAAACCCGCTAAACTGTTGTGCATCAGCGTGATGTGGACAAGGCTGCCACGCGACGCTGCGCTCGATCCACCATTACCGCCATTGTTGCTGGCGTTCTCGATCGGCGCATTGCCGAGCGCGACACGGTAGATCCGGTACACCGGAATGTTGTGTTCAACCACCAGGTAGCGAACCACTGCGTCCGCCATCGCCTGCGAATTATTGATGCCGGCCTGCCCGCGGCTCCGCGAGTAGCCCTGCACTTCGACGATGTAACCCTTCTGCCCCTGCAGCTTGGTCGCGACGTCATCGAGCGCGGCCTTCGCCTTTGCATTCAACAACGTCTGGCCGGGACGGAAGTGAATCTCCGTGTCCGCAATCGGCGCATACTGATCCAGGTTCGACACCGTCGTGTTCAGCGTGTCCGTGCGGCTCGAGGCCTGCTTGGCCAGCGTCGACGCCTGTCCTGCCTGCGTGTTCGCCGTCGTCGCCATCTGGTTCGCGCCATCCGCCGTGTCCTGCGCCTTGCGGATGCCCGCCGTGCTGCGCGTGTCCAGGTCGCGGATGTCGCCGGCATTCTTCGACGAGAGCTGATCCAGCTCGTTCAACCGGTCCTTCACCGGACCCACCTGACGATTCACCCACTTCTTGCGGGCCAGCGGATTCAGGTGACCCCAGAAGCCTTCGTTCGTCTTCGTCGGAAGCGGCTTGCCGGTGGCGTACGTGCTGTTGTCCTGCGCGCTCGGCGACGTGGTCGCGGCCGGCTGGGACGTCTGCTGCTGTTGGGAGTTGTCGGCGGACTGGGGGGAGGTGGACGTCTGCGCGGACAGGCTCAGGGTGGCCGCGAACATCAGGGCGGCCATCGTGCTGCTAACAACTGTCGCGTTCTTCATAGCCATTCTGTCCTCACACTTAGCAAGATGCGTACCAAACTATGTCCCATACCGGGACTGTTCTTAAGCCTTTGATTCGGCATTGCTTAAGGAAGATGCCGAAGGTTGTGGCAAACCTAGGTAATGCCGCCAACGTGTGCCCGATTCGGTCCCGTCGAGAGCTTCTGACGCACTGCTACGCAAAAAGTGCCGACCCTACCGCGCCTGCACACGCGACGGCACGATCGCCGGATACTGCTGATCCCATGCAGGATTGATGTGCTCAAAGATCAGCCGGAACGCGTGCGCGTCCCCCGGCTTCAACGGTTCGGCCGATACCGGCTCAATGTCCACATACGGCTCCCGCGTGCGGATCAGGCTCAGCGGCATGGAGGTCGTCTGCGGCGGCTCGCCGACCGCGTTGTGGAAGGTCACCAGCACCGTCACCCCACTCACGGTCTTGTTGCCCTTGTTGGCAATCGTGCCATCCACGTAGGTGACCTTGCCGCCCGCGAAGTTCTCCGCCTCGCTCATCTTCAGGTCGCTGATCGCGAGCTGTGACGCATACGGATCGGGACCATGGTCCGCATTCTCCGCAGCCTGCCGCGCCTTGTCGCGCGAACCCGAAAGCACCAGCAACACCAGCCCGACCACCACCACCGCGGCCGCGATCGCCCAGGGGAGCCAGGAACGGCCCTCCGCTGGTCGCCCGGGAGAAAGAAAGCCGCCGCTGCCACGCTCCGTCTCTGCCATGGCGGGATTGTACCGGTCAGGCGCTACCCGTCCTGTTTACGAACAGGGACCGCCCGTGGCCGACCGACACGGGAGTGACACCCCGATGATTCTTGTTTATTGCGAATTTCGCCGCGGCCTCTGCCGATAAGCGTCATAGTGTGCAGAAGAAAGGCGCATCCAGCACGAATGGCTGCCCCGTTCTTCGGACATCGGCCAATCAACCCTTCAGGAGCCCGTGACGATGCAGCCCTTCCCACAGAGCGACCCGGCACCGACCAACGCGGGCCACACAGCGGCCCCGCACGGCGAGTCCCCCATCAGCAAAATGCCGGAGTATGCCTATCGCGCCGCCATCGTCGTGGCGGTGCTGCTCCTGCTCTGGACCGCCGCCTAAGCGCCTGCCGTCAGGAAAACGCAGCGTCCGACCAGGGAAAACGAGCCGCGCCCGCGCTCAGCCGGAAGTCCTCACCCCACACCTCGACACACAGGCACATCTCCGCCAGCCGGGAGCGCATGCGCTCCCCGATCCGGTCGCCCAGCGTGTCCTCCCGGGCGCCAGACACGGCAGCCGGCGGCCGATTCGGGAAGTTCGTCGTAATCAGCGTCGTCAGCTTCTGGTTGTAGCGCGCGTTCAGCACGTGCGCGACCGTGTCCCACACCCACGCCGTCGGCTTCGTCGACCCAAGGTCGTCGATCACCAGCACTTCCGCATCGAGCACTGGCCGGAACAGCTCGTGCTCGCTCGTCTCCGAGCGCGCGTTGTAGGAGTTCTGGATCTGCTTCAGCAGGTCGCCGTAGTCGCAGAACAGACCCTGGCAGCCCTTCTCTTCGACCAGCGCACGCAGCACCCCGACCGCGAGGTGCGTCTTGCCGCGCCCCGCCGGGCCGACAAACATCAGCCCCCGGCCGTCCGTCTCGTGCGGGTAGTCATGGACGAACTTCGTCGCCTTGAAGTGGGCATTCAGCATCGACTCGTGCGCGCCCTTGGTGTCGACAGACTCATAGTTCTCGAGCGTGGCGTGCTCATGGCGGCGCGGAATGTTCGCCCGCTCCAGCCTCCGCATCGCCTGCCGCGCCAGCCGGCAACTGCACACCGCGGCTACGCGGTCGCCCTGAGCATCGCGCATGATCCGCATCCCTGAGCCGCCGCACACCGAGCAGTCCGCCGCCGCGCCCTTCGCTGTCACGCTCTGCTCCATGCTCCTGAGTATCGCACCGCCCGCACCAGCGGAAATCACGGTTCACACTGCGGGAAACCGCCGATCACCAGCTGCGGGAAAACGCCGGTCACGAGAAAGATGAACTCCGATCCGCTCGCTAGCGTAGAGTGCTCCCAATCCTCCTCTGAACCGGGCCACCATCCCCATTTGAGGTCGCCCCATGTCAACAACGACGATCACCCCGCAGCCGCGGGTCGTCACCGCGAAGGCTGTCGCTCTCGCCGCCGTGTTTGCGGTCGGGATGTACTTCATTTCGAAGTTCGTCTTCTACTACTACCTGCATTACAGCCCGGCCGGCTTTGGCAATCGCTGGGCACAGCGGCTGACCCTTTTGCTGCACATCACCTGCGGCATGCTGGCGCTCGCGATCGGCCCATTCCAGTTCTCGCAGCGACTCCGCCGCCGTTCGCTCTCCCTCCATCGCCTGCTCGGGCGCGTGTACCTCATCTCGATCGCGCTGGGGTCGCTTGCGTCGTTCCGGCTCGCCGTAACGACGACCGAGGGCTTCGCCTGGGGATTTGGCCTGGCCATGCTCGGCGTCGCCTGGATCACCACCTCCGGCATGGCCTACTACGCCGTGATGCGCCGCCAGATCCAGATCCACAAAGAGTGGATGGTCCGCAGCTACGTCGTCACCTTCGCCTTCGTGACCTTCCGCTTTCTCAGCTTGACGGCCGGGATGGCGCACCTCATGCCGCCGAATCAGCGCGCCATCTCTGCCATCTGGTTCTGCTGGGCGGTGCCTCTGCTGTTCACCGAAGTCATCCTGCAGCTCCGCCGCATGCCGGCGCCAGCGCGTTAACCCTGCTCGTCTCCCACTGCGAGCCCCGCGTTTCGGCCTCAGCCGGACCGTCAGGGCGACGGCGTCGCGGTTCGCAGCCGCTTCTGCAATGATTCGACCGCCTCCCGGGCTGTCAGGCGCAATGGCGCGCTGTCCGAGGTCTCGGGTTCGGCGAGAATGCTCTCCAGCGGCTCGAGCGCCGCTTCGCTGCCCTGCTCCGCCAGCGCGTAAATCGCATTCTGTCGCTTCCACTGCAAAGCCGATCTGTCCCGCAGGAGCGAGATCACCATCTCTTCGCTCTCGTGGTGCCCGTCTCTCAGTAGCTCGACAGCGATGTCCCGCTTCACTGGAAGTGTGGCCTCCAGCGAGAACCGTTCGAGCTCCGCTAATCCGTCCGCTCGTCCGAGCCAATCCACCAGGTAAGTGATCTCGCTCAGGTCGTTTGCGTCGAACTGCACCAGCGCTGCCTCCAGTTCCCCCGTCACGACGCGGCGAGCCGACTCTGGTGTCCCGTCATAGGTGACCTCCGGCCGCTGCTCCGCCAGTGCAACGGCTGTCTGGTAAATCGGCACCGTCACTTCGAACTCCGCCGGTGTCTCGGTCCGCCGCAGAAACAACAAGTTACGCCCCTTCACCACGAAGCCGGTCGGCGGACCGGAGTACCCGTATCCACGCCCCCCGAAATCAGTTCGCGCGACGATGTCGAACCCGATCACTCGCACCGGGGACGGAGGCTGCTCCCCCTTCAGGCACGTCTCGAACTCCACCCTCGCCACCAGTTCGTCGCGGTTGCTGCCCTCGATCGACCGCATCCCGCCGCTCCGCTCCGGCGCAGACGCCGTCCCCGTACAGACCAGGTCGGAGGCATCCCAGCGCTGCTGGATCGTGCCCAGATACTGCGCATGAGCGCACCCAATCGCCGCTAAAACAGACACCCCGGCCAGCATCAGTGCGCGCATACCCCCTGTAGACACCGACAGCGGGCTTTCGTAACCCGCAAAAGTCCATCTCTCGCCGCGAACGCCAGAAAACGGGCTCGGGCCCAGTGCGCTCCCACGTTCTTCCGCCGGTGTTCCTCTGGTCCGTATCCGTCCTTCCACGTCGACGTAGCCAGCCTGCAGCCGCGACTTTCATTTCATGAAGCGCCGGTTGACACGCTCACGCGAACTCTATATTTAGATTTCTAAATAAATTTGAAGCAGCGGCGTCGCCGCTCCCCGAGAGGTCACCGTGCCAGCCACTCAAGTCCCACCCCGGTTCCAGACCACCGACACCAGCATCCTCCTCGTCGATCACCAGACCATGACTCTCGACTGGGTCAAGAGTCTGCCGCAGAAGACCGTCATCGCCAGCTGCCGCGTGCTCGCCCGCTTGGGCGTCACCTTCGGCATGCCGCTGTTTCTCACCACCACTATGGAAGAGAACGTCGGCCCCACCATCCCGGACATCCAGCAGGTCGCACCGTCTGCGTTTGAGCACCGCTACAAGCGCGGCGGCGTGCTCAGCTGCTTCGATCAGCCGGAGCTCACGGCCGCCGTCAAAGCAGCGGGACGCCAGAACCTCGTTCTCGCCGGCCTGACCACCGACATCTGCCTCTTTTGGGCAGCGCGCGATGCGGTGCGCCTCGGCTACACCGTCACCGTGGTCGCCGATGGCTGCGGCACCATGTCGAGCCTCGGCGACACGCTTACCTACGATCGCCTTCGGGATCTCGGCGTGACCGTCACCGTGGTCAACCAGGTGGTCACCGAACTCTGCAACGACTTCGGCAACGCGGATGGTCAGAAAGCCGCAGGCATCATGGCCGACGAGATCATCTCGAAGCTCAACGCCTGATCGGCCTCACTCCCAGTACCCACACCGGGGCGGCGATCGCAGTCGCCGCCCCGTTCCTTCGAGAGACCTCCGCGTGCTCCGTGGCCTTCTTCTGTTCGTCGCGCTGTGCTGCATCTGCGCCCCGTTGCGCGCGGATGACAGAAGCGCTGCACCGAAGCGTGCTGTCCCGCCGCCTTATACGCCCTTCGTCTGGGACATGGACTGGTCGTATCTGCACCGCCCCGACGCCCGCGCGGACTGGACGGATCGCCTCCATTTCCTCCCGCGCAGCGACGCTCCGGACCGCTTCATCTCCATCACCGGGCAGATCCGTGAGCGCGGCGAGTACCAGGACCATCCCGCCTTCGGCGCGCAGCCACCCGACAATGGCTACCTGCTGCAGCGCTATCTACTCAGCGCGGATCTGCACGTCGCGCCCGCGTTGCGCTTCTTTCTTCAGCTCGACAGCGGCTTCTCCGAAGGCCGCGACGGCGGACCCCGGCCGGGCATAGACCGTGATGAGCTCGACATCAACCAGGGCTTCGTCGATGTCGCGCCGTGGCATCGGGATCTGCAGAGTAACCTCGTCCTCCGCACAGGCCGGCAGCTCGTCTCGCTCGGCTCGACCCGGCTTGTCGCGACCGGCGCAGGTCTGAACGTCGAGCAGCCGTTCGATGGCTTCCGGATCACACTCAAAACGCATGGTTGGACTGCGGACGGCCTCGCCCTGCGGCCCACCTCCATCGCGACTGGACGGTTCGACAACCAGCCCAACTCGGCCGAGGAACTCTGGGGCCTCTACACCAGCCACCCACTCGGCAGGCGCGGAGCGAATCTCGACCTCTACTATCTCGGCTTCGACCACCGCCGGGCCCGCTACGTCAGCGGCACAGGGCGCGAGCAGCGCGAGACGCTCGGTGTGCGGCTCTGGGAGCGGCATGCGGCATGGGACTACGACGCCGAGTTCACCGGCCAGTTCGGCCGTTTCGGGTCAGGCGATATCCGGGCCTGGGCCGCTGGTTACCATGGCGGTTACACATTTGCGCAACACCGATTCGCTCCGCACCCGGAGATCGACGGAGGCGTGCTCAGCGGCGATCACTCGCCCCACAACCGCACGCTCGGCACCTTCAACCCGCTCTTTCCGAACGGCAACTATCTGGGCGAAGCGATCCTGCTCGGCCCGACCAACCTGATCATTACGCGACCCACCCTCAAGCTGACGCTCACCCGCCGGCTATCGAGCAACACCAACGAAGAGTTCCTCTGGCGCGAGGCGGTCGAGGATGGTGTCTACAACATTGTCGGCATCCTGACGCACCCTCCAGCGGGCTCGAAGGCGCGCTACATCGGTTCGCAATTCCAGCAGCAACTCGTCTGGACCGTCTCACGCCATCTTGCTGCGCAACTGACCTATGAGCATTTCTTTCCTGGCAGGTTCCTCAAGCAGAGTCCGCCCGGGCGCGGCGTCAATTTCATTGGCCCGCAGCTCACCTGGAACTTCTGATGCTCGCCCCTTCCACTGCTCGAGACTCAGCCGTCGCCGCTCTCTGCATCACCACGCCGCTACTCAATGCGTATTGCGCAGGCGCTGCCGCGGTTGAGCGCCTTGTCAATTACCAGACCTGGCCGTTGATCCCCGCCTCCGCTTTTGCCCGCTACCATCGCGCACAGACGTCCGCTATTCGATGGACCATCGTGGTACCGGAGGTCCTCGGCCTTCTCAGCCAGCTCGGCCTGCTCCTTGCGCTTCACGACTCGATGCTGCGCACCCTGGCGACCTGGATGCTTGGGGCATCAGTCCTCGGCATCGTGTCGACCCTCGTGCTGCAGATTCCACTTCACCGCGCGTTCAGTCGGGACGGCTACAGCGCGGCGGGCATGCGCCGCCTGCTTCAGACGGACTGGCTGCGCAAAGGCGTCGATCTCACACGACTCGCACTCAGCATCGGGCTCCTGTGGATGCTGCTCCATCCTTCCTGATCCCCTGCCCAGCGTCTGCCTTTCTTCTATGCTCACAGCATGAAGCGTACGCAGGAGGATCCGGCAGCACCGTCGAAGCCGTCGCCCCCGGAGCCTACAGCGACCCCGGACGAGCTCGCCTCACTGCAGCTCATCCTCGCCATTGGCCGGTCCTTCAAGTATGTGGATGACTACGTGCGGCCACGCACCCTGAAGCTCGGCCTGACCATGACCGAGTTCGCCGTGCTCGATGTGCTCTCGCATGCCGGGCCCACCCCGCTTGGCGAGCTGAGCCACCGTATCCTGCTGACCGGCGCCAGCACCACCTACACGGTCAAGAAGCTCGAAGCGCGCGGCCTGCTCGTCCGGCGTCCGCTGCCCACGGACCAGCGCGTCATTCTCGGCACCATCACCGAAAAGGGCCGCTCGCTGCTGGAACAGATCTTCCCGATCCACCTCAAGGATCTGGTCCACGCCATGCGCGCGCTCTCGACCGAAGAGAAGCGCACCGTCGTGCGGCTTCTGCGCAAGCTCCGCAACGAGAGCGCTCGCGACGATCGCGAGCCTACTGCGGGTTGAAGTGCGGCGCGTCCGGCAGCAGCCCCTTCTCGACGAGCTCCGGCGGATGGCGATGATGCGTCGCCTCCTCGTAGGCATACGCCCAGCCGAGCAGGTCGCCATCGTGCCACGGTCGCGTCGCTAGCTCGAGCCCGAACGGCATCCCCCACGGATAGAAGCCGCCCGACACCACCACCGCCGGAACGCCGATCATGTTCACCCAGCTCGTGTCGCTGTGCGGGCCCTCGCTCAGGTGTCCGTACTGCGGCATGCTCTCATCGGGCGGCGGCATCTGGGTGGCGGGGTAGACCAGGCCGTCCAGATGCCAGCGGTCGAACGCTTCGAGGTAGGCGGCCATCATCTGCCGCTTGGGTCCGGTGTACTCACGCTCCGCCGACGGGTCGTCTTCCACACGCCGCTGCGCCACCTTGATGCCTCCGTGTGCCTCGTCCAGCTCCGGGCCGCCCATGATCACCTCTGGCAGCGGCGCGCCAACCGCCTTCTCGTACTCCTCGGGTGAGTGGTACTGCGCCGGTCCGAACTCGCGCAGATAGCGCTCCGTCCCCTCGCGTACATAGGGCAGCGTGCACACATGCCGCGCAATGGCAGCAAAGCTCTCGGGCAGCAACTGGCCATTGATGACGATGGTCGCGCCGGCCGCCCGCATGCCATCCAGCGCCTTCAGGAAGGCCGCCCGCGTCTCCGGCTCCAGCGGCAGCACGTTTTGTTTCAGCGAGTGCTCGAACTGCTCCGGTGTGGCTTCGAACGGAATCCCCTGGAAAGGAATGCTGCCTCCGGCCAGGATGAACGCGGGCACCCCGAAGCGCTTGCCCTTCAGCGCATCGGCCTTCAGATACTGCGAGTAGGGCCCCGGCTGCAGATGCCCGGCTGCCTCCGCCGTGCGTGGGTCCGTCGGATCGTTGGGCCCGGTGTCGGTCGCCTGGCCTGACATCACCGTCAGCCCGATCGCCGCATCTGCCACGTTTCGGGCAATCGGCCCCGTGTTGTCGAGCAGCCAGTCGAGCGGCGCAATCCCCGCAATGCTGACCAGCCCGCGTGTCGGGAACACGCCCACCACAGCGCTGGTCGCAGCCGGCATGCGGATCGAGTTGCCGGTGTCCGTCCCCGTGCCGAGCACGGCCATGTTCGCCGTCACAGCAGTTACCGTGCCGCCCGACGACCCGCCCGGGCTGAACCGCACATCGTAGGCATTGCCCGTGCGCCCGAACGCGGTCGAGCGGTTGGTATCACTCGCCGCGAAGTCCGGCATGTTGGTGTTGCCCAGGATGATCGCCCCCGCGGCACGAAGCCGCGCCACCACCGTGGCATCGCGCGGCGCGACGAACTCATGCCCGGGGATCGTGTAGCCCTTCCAGCCATCCGTCGTCACCAGCCCGGCAATGCTGGTGTTGGTCTTGATCACGATCGGCACACCCCACAGCGGGCCATGCTTCGTTCCGGCGGCCGCGTGATCCTCCTCGGCGGCCCGCTTCCGTGCTCCCGCGCGGTCCACCGTCTGCACCGCGTGATAGATCCCGTTGTAACGGTCGATTCGCGCCAGGTGCCACTCGACCACCTCAGTCACCGTGTAGCGGTGCGCCGCGTAGTAGCCTTCAAGCTTCGCCACCGTCACCTCCGGCAGGTCGCGGTCGAGCGCGGCCCGGCGTGCGGGGCTGAGTTGACCTTGGGCGGGAACCGCAAACACGACAGAAGACAGGGTCAAAACCGCGCTCAGGGCGCGCAGAGTGCAAGGGCGCATCAGGACAGGCCTCCGGATGAATCGGGCAGCGGGGATGGGACATCTTATCTGGTGACCCGGACCAGAGGGCCCTTCGTGTTCCGCCTTGCCGGGCGGGATCGAACCGCGTAAACTCAGAAGATTGCTGGAAAAGGACGTTGCGACCCATGTCTAAGGAAAATATCCACCCGAATTACAACCCGATCCGCGTCGTATGCGCCTGCGGCACCTCGTTCGAGACGCGCTCCACGCACAAGGGTGACATCCACGTTGAAATCTGCTCGTCTTGCCACCCGTTCTTCACGGGCAAGCAGAAGCTGATTGACACGGCCGGCCGCGTCGAGCGCTTCCGCCGCAAGTACGCCAAGGTCGAGACCCCGGCGGCCAAGTAGGCCCGCCTGGCAGTATCAAAGAGGCCTCCCGCGGGAGGCCTCTTCTGTTGAGACCAGTTCCGCCATGAAGAAGCACTGGAACGACAACCCGCGCACGGACGAGGACGACGCCGGACTCCTGCCGCAGCAGGTCTGCGTGCCGGCACATCTGCGCATCGGCACGGTCGACGTGCGGCCGGCCACGGTGCTCGCCCCCATGGCCGGGGTGACGGATACCATCTTCCGTCGCTTCATCCGCAATGCCAGCCTGTTCACGCCTGCTGCCGACAGCACCGCCACCGTCGACACGGCGATCACGAACCAGCAGTCCGGCTGCGGCCTGATCATGACCGAGTTCACCTCGGCCGACGGGCTCTCCCGCATGCGCGAGGCGAAGCGCAAGCGTTACCTCACCTACTACGAAGACGAGCACCCGATCGCGGCACAGCTCTTCGGCTCCGATCCGCGCACGCTTGCCGAGGCCGCGCGCATCGTCCAGGACGCCGGCTTCGACGTCGTCGACCTGAACCTCGGCTGCCCGGCCAAGCGCGTCGTCGCCTGCAATGGCGGCTCGGGCCTGCTTCGCGATCTGCCGCTCATCGCGCGCATCTTCGAGGCAGTGCGCAGCGCCGTGTCGATTCCCTTTACCGTAAAGTTCCGCCTCGGCTGGAACGATGACAACATCGTCTGCGTGCCGCTCGCGCGCCTTGTGCAGGAGAGCGGCCTCAACGCCGTCGCGCTGCACGCCCGCACGCGTGAGCAGGGCTACTCCGGCGACGCCCGCTGGGAGCACATCGCCGCCGTCAAGGCTGCCGTCTCGATTCCAGTGATCGGCAACGGCGACATCCGCACGCCCGAGGACGCCGTTCGCATGGTTGACGAGACGGGCTGCGACGCCGTCATGATCGGCCGCGCCGCACCGGCCAATCCGTGGATCTTCCGCCAAATCGCGCAGTACACGGCGACCGGCCGCTATGACATGCCGACCGAGCTTGATCGCTACCGCATGATCCACACCTACTTCACCATGCTGCTCGCCGAGGGGCACTGGCACTCCGCCGGCTCCGAGGAGAAGAACATCGAGGCAGCCAAGGCCTGCCGCGAAGGCGCAGGCAAGATGAAGCAGTTTGCGTCCTGGTTCACGCATGGGGTGCCCGGCGGCGGAGCGCTCCGCAAAACCATCTACGAAGTGCGCAGCGGCCCCGCGATCCTCGCCGCCGTCGAGCAGTTCTTCGCGCAGCGCTTCGACACACACGCGGCCCTCGCTTCAACCGTCGCCGACACAGCCCCGCCCGAGCCCGCGCTGGTTTAGGTCACCGGCGCGGTCTCCCGCCGCTTGCGCCAGATCACTTCGAGCGACCTGCGCCACTGCTCACCGACCGCAATCAGCCGCCACTCGATTTCGGGCGACACATACTTCAGCACCGTCTCGGTCGCCGGGTGAACGCGCAGCGCCGGAGCCACAAAATACAGCAGTGGTGACGACTCCGTGAGTCCCATCCCGGGAAAGTACCCCGAGCGCGTGAAGTCGTTCGCCCCGTCCGCCGCGCGCGACTGCGCCGTGCGATGCACCCGAATCCAGTAGTCGAGCCCCTGCAACACCATGTGCAGGTCCTCGTCCGCCTTGACCTCGATCACCGCCAATCGTCCACTCCGTGTCACCGCGAGCAGGTCCAGCATGCCGCGGTCGCGCGCAGCAAACGCCGGCACCTGCCGATACACCGGCTTCGCCAGCAGCGACGGCTCGATCTCCGGCAGAGCCTGCATCAGCCGCCCCTCCAGCCAGCGCTCCGGCTGCATGCGGTAGAGCGGATCGTTCCCGCTGCCGGCAGGATGGCGGCTCGCGAACAGGCGGGCTGTCAGCTCGCGCAGCAGCGGCGCCGTGTCCTCATTCAGCTCTGTCTCGCTCGGCCCGGCGCCAAAGGTGATGCGATCCTGTCGCGTGAATGCGCCCGGAGCAAGACCATGCTGCACACGCGCAAACTCGAGGCCATACAAGGAGAGCCCCACCCGCGCTGCGCTGTGCACGCGCTGCTCCACCGCCGCACGCGCGCCCTCCGGCACCAGTTGCAGCACCTGTCCGATGCTGGCCCCGAGCCGCTCGAGCGCGGACGACGGGTCGACGTTCTGCAGCAGCCGCATCTCGAGATTGCCGTTGCGGCCCGGCTCCACTGGCTCGAGCGATTCGGCATGTGGATCGCAGGTCCACAGCTCATATTTGGCGAGCGCCGGATTCAGCCAGCCGAGCCTTGCCTCGGTCACCGCGCTGGTGCCCTCGGGCACGATCAGCCGTAGCCCTTCCACATGCCGGCGCGGACCGCTCCGCGCGCGGCAGTGGTCCAGCCACAACAGCCCGAGCGTCAGGATTCCGTCGATCGTCGCCGGCGTCTCCTCCGCATTCACCGCGATCAGCGCCCATGCGCTCTGTCCGCGCACCAGCAGCCCCCGCGCATACGCCGGGCCGAAGCTGCGCTCGAGATCCATCGAACTGCGCAGCCCTTCGAGCATCCAGTCGCCAAAGACGCGCGGCAGCAGGTGCTCCAGTTGTCTGAGATAGCGCGTCCGCACTGCTGTCCTGGCAGACGGCGTGCGCTGGTCGCGGTCCGCGAGCAGGTGCAAAATCTGGGGTCGCGTCTGCCCGAAGCGCCGCACCTCCAGCCGCAGCGCATCCTTGCGCACATCCACGCCCGTCACCGTGCGGACGATGTTGCGCTCCTCCGACCAGAGCTGCAGCACACACCGCCCGTGCTCGGCGCTAAGCGCGTACTGTGTGTCGCGCATGTCGAAAAGCACGCGACCATCTTCGAGGATGGCGGCATGCGGATGGTCGGCGAGAAACTCCTCGAGGTGTTGCGCGAGCTCAGACGCGCTCAGATCGCTGACGATAGGCGGCATCGGCCACAGTGTCTGCGACACAAGGGGTAGAGCGGAATGCCACGAACCGGGATGTGCGGCTTAGCGCGGCACCGCGCGGGCATGCGCCAGGTGATGGCGGCAGTGCCATGCATACCGCAGCGTCACCTGCTCGACGCGCTCCGGCCCGTTCTCCGGATGATGGAAGCCGCGCGCCCACTGCTCCGGGGTGAGCGAGCGCAGCAGATAGACCAGCCGTCCGTGCACGCCATTCAGGATGTCCAGAGACAGTTCTACCGGCGCATTGGCCGCATCCGCCAGCCGCGCCCACTGCTCCTGATCGTAGGGAGTGATGGTCGGCCAATCCTCGGCCAGCGCCATCCGGATGCGTGCGGAGGCCTGCTGGTGGCTGTCCGAGGTGTGATGCACCAGCGTGCGCAACGTCCAGCCGCCCGGACGGTACGGATGCTCGAGGGCCGCAGGGCCGCGCTGCTCGACCTCCTGCCGCAGCAGCGCGGGAAAGACAGCCAACGTTTCCACCGCCGCGGCGCGCTCCGCCGGGCTTACCTCGGCGGGCGTCGTGAAGCGCCCTACCGGGTAGCGCAACTGCTCCAGATCCTGCTCTGCCGTCGTCATGGCAGGACCATACCACGGAAGGTTCATGTCATTTCAAGGCTGGACCGACGCGGCTGAAGCCTACAATCGGGCCAGATCATCCAATAGCCATCCATGACATCTCCGCAGACGATCAGCCCCGCCGTCGCCGATCACCGGCAGTACTTCTTCCAGACCTTCGGGATCACCGAGCGATTGCTTGAGCGCTGTCTCGGCGAGGCGCTCTCCGCTGGCGGCGACTACGCCGACCTCTACTTCGAATCGATCGCCTCCACCTCGATTGGCCTCGATGAGTCGCTGGTCAAATCCGCGAACCAGGGGCTGAGCGCCGGGTGTGGCGTGCGCGTGGTCGCGGGTGAGCGCACCGGCTACGCCTATACCGACGACCTCTCCGCCGATCGCCTGCTGCGTGCCGCACGCACGGCAGCTCTGATCGCCAGCGGCCCCGCCAAGCAGCAGGTCGCGGGCTTCCGCGAGAACCCGCAGCAGAGTCTCTATCCCGTGCTCGCGCCCGAGGCCGACGCCGACATCACTCCGAAGCTCGAGTTGCTGCAGCGCGCCGATGCAGCGCCCGCGCCGCCGATCCGCGCATCGTGCAGGTCCGCGCCAGCTTTGCCGACGAGGTGCGCCGCATCCTGATCGCTGCGTCCGACGGCACCTTCGCCGCCGACACCCAGCCGCTCGCCCGGTTCAGCGTCTTCGTCATCGCTAAAGAGGGCGTCAACACTGCCCGCGGCAGCTCCGGCGGCGGCGGTCGTGTCGAACTCGACTACTTCCTCACCGAAAAGACCCCCGAGAGCTTCGCGCGCGAAGCCACGCGCCAGGCGATCCTGCAGTTGAACGCCGTGCCCGCACCCGCCGGCGAGATGGAAGTCGTGCTCGGCCCGGGCTGGCCCGGCGTGCTGCTGCATGAAGCCGTCGGCCATGGCCTCGAAGCCGACTTCAACCGCAAGGGCACCTCTGCGTTTACCGGCCTGATCGGCCAGTCCGTCGCGTCATCGAAGGTCACGGTGGTCGACAACGGCCGCATGCCCAACCGCCGCGGCTCGCTCAACGTCGATGACGAGGGCTCGCCGACGCAAGAGACGGTGCTGATCGAGAACGGGATCCTCAAGGGCTACATGAGCGACAAGCTCTCCTCGCGCCTGATGGGCATTCCGGAGACAGGCAACTGCCGCCGCGAGAGCTACCAGGCCGTCCCCATGCCGCGTATGACGAACACCTACATGCTGGCCGGTGAGGACGATCCCGCGGACATCCTGCGCTCGGTCAAGCGTGGCCTCTACGCCGTGAACTTCGGCGGCGGCCAGGTCGACATCACCAGCGGCAAGTTCGTCTTCTCCGCATCCGAGGCCTACCTGATCGAGGATGGAAAGATCACCGCACCGGTGAAGGACGCAACGCTGATCGGCAACGGTCCCGAGGCGCTCAAGTACGTATCCATGGTGGGTCACGATCTTCGCCTCGATGAGGGCATCGGCACCTGCGGCAAGGAAGGCCAGAGCGTGCCCGTCGGCGTCGGCATGCCGACGATCAAGCTTGACCGCATGGTCGTGGGCGGAACGGCGGCACGATGAGCACGACCCTCACCGCCGCTCCCCCTGCCTCCGGCCAGACGCTGCGCCCGGAGCTTGCGCTCGAACTCGTGGAGCGCGCCCGCACGGCCGGCGCCACGGAATGTGAGGTCATCCTCTACGAAGGTGACGAATTCGAAGCCCTCGTCCGCAAGGGAGAAGTCGAGCGGCTGAAGGAGTCCGGTTCGCGTGCCGCCGGCATCCGCGTCTTTGTTGGCGCGCGCGCCGCCTCCACCTCGACCAGCGATCTGTCTCCGGCCGGACTCGAGCGACTCGTCACCGGCGCAGTGACCTTAGCCCGCGTCACCTCGGAGGACCCCTTCGCCGGGCTGCCCGATCCCACCAGCTTCGGCAAGCTCGACGGCGACCTGAAGCTGTTCTCGGACGACATCGACGCGCTGCCCCCGGCCGAGCGCATCGCGCTCGCGCGCCGCGCGGATGAGGCCTGCTTCGCCGCCGACCCGCGCATCACCAACAGCCGCGGCGGCTCCTACGATGCCGGCACCGGCCACAAGATCCTCGCCAACTCGCGCGGCTTTGTCGGCGAGTACCGCCGCTCCATCTGCTCCATCTCCGCCAGCCCGATTGCGCAAACGCCGGACGGCAAGATGCAGCGCGACTACTGGTACTCGAGCTCCCGCACAGCCAAGGCGCTCGACACGCCGGAGTCGATCGGTGCCGAAGCTGCACGCCGCACCCTGCGCCGCCTCGGCGCGCGCTCCGTGCCCACGCAGCAGGTTCCGGTGATCTTCGCGCCGGAGCTGGCCCGCTCCATCGTTGGCCATATCTTCGAAGCCGCCAACGGCTCGTCCATCTATCACCAATCCTCGTTCTTCACTGGCAAGCTCGGCGAGGTCGTCGCCAGCCCGGAGCTCACTATCGTCGACGACGGCACCATGGTTGGCGGCTTCGGCACCGCACCCTTTGACGGCGAAGGTCTGCCGACGCGGCGCACCGTGATCGTCGAGCGTGGCGTGCTCAGGAACTACCTGCTCAACACCTACACCGCGCGCAAGCTCAGCATGCAGTCCACGGGCAACGCATCGCGCGGCCTCGCTGGTGCGCCCGGCATCGGTGCAGGCAATCTGTCGCTCGTCTCGTCTGCGCCGCAGCCCGCCGCCGCGATCCTCGCCGGCGTCAAGAGCGGCCTCTTCATCACGGAGCTGATCGGCCAGGGCGTCAACATGGTCACCGGCGACTACTCGCGCGGCGCCTCCGGCCTGTGGATCGAAAACGGCGAGCTCACCTACCCCGTCGAAGGCATCACCATCGCCGGCAATCTGCAGCAGATGTTCCGCAACATCGCCGCCGTCGGCGACGACCTCGTCTGGCGCAGCTCGGTCGCGGCGCCCACGCTGCGCATCGATGGGATGACGATCGCCGGGGCCTGACCAACGCGGGGCATGACCCTCTCCGTCCGATAGGCTCACTCACGCCACGGCACTCCCGCAGAGATCGCGAGCACCCGGGCAGTAAAATCAGCAGGTGCTCGCGCATGTCATCCCGTTCGAGCCGGCGTGCGCCGCGGACGCGCTCGATGCCCTGCCGTCGACCCCAGCCGTCTTTGCGCTCGGCTTCGGCGAGCACCGCGAGCCCTATCTCGCCCGCACCCCCAACCTGCGCCGCCGCCTGCGTCGCGTTCTCGCGCCGGACAGCGGACAAACGCGCCGTCTGCAGCTTCTGCCCTTCGTCCGTGAGATCTCCTGGACGCCCTACGGCTCGGAGTTCGAAGCCGGCCTCCTGCTCTACCGCGCCCTCCGCAGCGTCTTCCCACGCGACCCCGCTACCGTTCGCAAGCGCCTCCGGCTGCGGCCGCCCACCTACCTCCGCATGTCGCTCGAGAATGACTTCCCGCGCCTCTTCGCGACCAACAAGTACGTGCGCAGCGCCATCGATCGCAGCTTCGGCCCTTTTCCCACGAGAGTCGCCGCCGAACGCGCCGCAGACACGGTGCTTGATCTCTTCCAGCTCCGTCGCTGCGTCGAAGACCTCGCGCCCTTCCCCGAGCACCCCGCCTGCCCCTACTTCGAGATGAAGAAGTGCCTCGCCCCGTGCAATCAGACCGCGACCCCGGAGCGTCATCGCGCTGAGGCCGATGCGGTGTTCACGGCATTGTGCACACATGGCCGCAGCCTGCTCGAGGATCTCGACCGCGCACGCACGGCCGCCTCGGAAGCGCTCGACTTCGAGACGGCCGCGGCAGTCCACCAGCGCTACACGCGCGTGGAGCAGTCCTTCGCGGAAGTGCCGGACGCCGTCCATCTGCTGGCGCAGCTCTCGGCCGTACTGGTCCAGCCCGCGACCGAGCCCGGCGATGTCGCGCTCTACCGGCTCACACCTGCCGGCCTCAGCGGCCCCGTCCCTTACAGCACGTTGGGCATGCGCCTGCACAATGAGCAGTCCGGCTCCTCGTCGCTCTACTCGCACCCGGTGGCGCTGGCGCCGGTACCGCTCGAGCCATCCGACGCCGCCGCGCCCGCGGACACGCTCGAGACGCGCCTGGATCGCGCGCTCGCCGCCCTCGACAGCCCTGCCCCGAAGCTGAGCGCTCCCGAAATGGAAGACCACCTCGCGCTGTTCACGCGCTGGTGCTATCGCCCGGCGGCAAAGCGTACGGGCGAGGCGGTCTTCGCTGCCGAAGACGGCACCCTGCCCCAGAAGCCGCTGCTGCGTGCCATCTCTCGCGTCGCCCGCGCTGCGCTCACGCGCGAGCCGGTCCCTGTCGCCTGAGCCCCTGCCACCCGCTGATACACTGACCACGTGGTCGAACTGTTGCCATCGATCCTGTCGGCAGACTTCGCTCGCCTGGCAGACGCAGTCGCGGCAGCCGAGCGCGGCGGCGGCACCACCATTCACGTCGACGTGATGGACGGCCACTTCGTCCCCAATATCACCCTCGGTCCGCCGGTCGTGAAGTCGCTTCGCAAGGTCACCAGCCTGCCGCTCGACTGCCACCTCATGATCGAGAACCCGGATGACTTCATCCCCGCCTTTGCCGACGCCGGCGCGAACTGGATCGGCGTCCACTACGAGGCGTGCCGTCACCTGCACCGCACCATCGAGCACATCCGCGAGCACGGCATGGAGCCCGGCGTTGTCATCAACCCGGCGACGCGCGTCGACCTGCTCTACGACGTGCTTCCCATGCTGCACCACGTGCTCGTGATGAGCGTGAACCCGGGCTTCGGCGGGCAGAAGTTCATCCCCTTCTCGCTCGACAAGATCCGCCGCCTGCGGGAGCTGCGGGCGGAGCGCAATCTCGGCTTCCGGATCGAGGTCGATGGCGGCGTGGCTCACAACACCGTGGCCTCGGTCGTCGAAGCAGGAGCGGAGCTACTCGTCGCCGGCAGTGCTGTCTTTGACGGTGGCGACCCGGTCCGCCAGGCGCGTGAGCTGCTGGACGCGGCGCGCTCGGCAGAGATGGCCGCGGCCCGGTAAACTATGTCGCAAGCAAACCCTGCCAGTCACAGCGCTCGCTCGCTTCCTCCTGTGTGCTCCACCCACAGGCTCCGGCGCTCTGGTCTGCACTGCTTTTGAGGTTGTTCATGAATCGTCTCTCCACCCGTCTGCTGGCTGTTTCTGCAACTGCGTGCCTCGCTGCAACCCTGGTTGCCGCGCCCGCGCATGCCCGCGTCAAGAAGCCGCGTAAGGTCAGCTCTACGGACCCGCTCGCCGGGGTCAACTCCAAGCAGCCGGACAAGGAGCTCTTCGATAAGGCGATGAATGCCATGAAGAAGGGCAAGTTCGACGTCGCCCGCCTCGATCTGCAGGCCCTGCTCACCACCTACCCTGAGTCGGAGTACCAGATGCGCGCCAAGCTCGCCGTCGGCGACTCCTGGTACAAGGAGGGCGGCGCCGCCGCGCTGCAGCAGGCCGAGTCCGAGTACAAGGACTTCATCACCTTCTTCCCCGACCAGCCCGAAGCGGCCGAGGCGCAGATGAAGGTTGCTGACATCTACTACGCGCAGATGGAGAAGCCGGACCGCGACCCGACGAACGCCGGGCGCGCCGAGCAGGAATACCGGCTGATGGTGCAGCAGTACCCCGAGTCCTCCCTGGTGCCCCGCGCCAAGCAGCGTCTGCGCGAAGTGCAGGAGGTGTTGGCACAGCGGCAGTTCACCATTGGCTCCTTCTACGCGACACATGAGAACTACGCGGCCAGCATCGCGCGTCTCCAGACCGTCACGGACTCCTATCCGCTCTACAGCAAGAGCGATATGGCCCTGCTGCAGCTCGGCGACGATTACGCTGCCGAAGCCGCCATGGTGCCCAGGTTCAACATCAGCGCCGCGCAGAAGGAACGCCTGATCGCTGCGTACAACGATCGCGCAGCCGACTGCTATGACAAGGTGGTCATGCGCTATCCCATGGCGCCGCACGTCGAAGACGCGCGCGAGAAGCTCATCGCGCTCGGCCGTCCCGTGCCTGAGCCAAGCCAGACCGCGCTCGCCGAGAGCGAAGCCGAGGAGCAGAGCCGCATCAACGTCAAGCTCAAGGACCGTGCTGTGCTGCTCGTGAAGCACGGCCCCTCCACCCTGGCTGCGGCGCGTGTGGGCGAGCCGCGCATGACGCCGGCCCAGACCGTGACCGCGCCCGAGATCACGAAGGAAAACGTCGCCATCTTCAACTCCACGCTGCCCGGCGGCGCACCCGCTGCGGCCCCGGCGACGCGGTCCGCTGGAGTGGCTGCCGGCACGGAGGCACCGCGCACGGGTGATGCAGCCGCGCCACGGCTTGAGAGCGTTCCCGAGGGCAATGGCACCGGCATCGGCGCCGAAGTGCTCAACCCGAACGGGGGCACGGTCATCGACAACAACAACGGCAACTCGGCGACCGGCGCTGCACCGCCGGCTGCGAGCAGCACGCCCGCGATCACGCAGCCGACTCCCAATCCCGACAGCACGCCCGTTCCGGCTCCGGCCAGCGCCGGCGACAACGGCCTGAAGGCCGTTGGCCCGGCGGACACTGCGCCGCTGCCGCCGGTCGAGAAGCCCGCGCCGGCTGAGAACCAGGTCAACGACGTCAAGAACGGCGCGCCTGCAGCCCAGGTGCAGACCGGCACGCCCGCTCCGGGCAAGAAGAAGAAAAACCCGAAGGTGAAGACCGACAAGAGCGACGAGTCGACCAGCACGACCAAGAAGAAGGGCCTCGACAAGCTGAACCCGTTCTAAGCCGCAAACCCGCTCCGAACCACACGGCAGAGGCCCGCGCGGGGCCTCTGCCGTTTTCGTATGTCATCGCATCGCCCTGTTACCCTGAAGCCTCATGCCGCAAGAACTTCCAAAAACCTATGATCCGGCGGCCATCGAGCAGCAATGGGCCGAGTACTGGGTCAGCGAGCAGCTCTTCCACGCTGCCACCGCTCCCGCCGCTGAAGGCGCGTCTGCCGGACGCTTCGTCATGCTGCTGCCGCCCCCCAACGTCACTGGCCGGCTGCACATGGGCCACATGCTCAACCAGACGGAAATGGACATCCTCGCCCGCTGGCACCGCATGCAGGGCGAGCGCACCCTCTGGGTCCCCGGCACCGATCATGCAGGCATCGCCACGCAAATGATGGTCGAGCGGCAGCTCACCGCGGAAAAGACCACGCGCCAGAAGCTCGGCCGAGAAGCATTCCTCGAGCGGGTCTGGAAGTGGAAGGAGCAGTACGGCGGCGCCATTCTCGACCAGATGCGCCGGCTCGGCGCCTCCGTGGACTGGTCGCGCGAGTACTTCACCATGGACGCGGACCTCTCCCGCGCCGTGCGCGAGGCCTTCGTCCGCCTGCATGAGCAGGGGCTGATCTATCGCGGCGCCTACATTGTGAACTGGTGCCCGCAGTGCCAGACCGCGATCTCCGACCTCGAAGTCGTGCACGAGGAGCAGCAGGGCAAGCTCTACACCATCCCTTACGCAATCGTCGGCTCGGACGAATCGCTGCTGGTCGCGACAACGCGTCCGGAGACGATGTTCGGCGACGTGGCGATCGCCGTTCACCCGATGGACGAGCGTTACAAGCACCTGCACGGCCGCAGCGTGCGCGTGCCCTTCATTGGCCGCGAGATCCCCATCATCGCCGACCCGTGGGTCACCCCGGAGTTCGGCACCGGCGCGGTAAAGATCACGCCCGCCCATGACCCCAACGACTACGCGATGGGGCAGCGGCACAAGCTTCCATCGATCAACGTGATGGACGAGACGGCGCACCTCAACGAGCAGGCCGGGCCGTTCGCCGGGCTCGATCGGTATGAAGCGCGCAAGCGTATGGTGGCTGAACTCGAAGGCCAGCCCGGCTTCTCAACAAAGGATCACAGACTCGCGATTGGCAAGTGCGATCGCAGCAAGACAGTGGTCGAGCCGCGCCTGTCCACGCAGTGGTTCATCCGCATCCAGCCGCTGGCCGACAAGGCCATCGCCGCGGTGGAGCAGGGCCACATCCGCTTCACGCCCGAGCAGTACGCGAAGACCTACTTCGAGTGGATGCGCAACATTCATGACTGGTGCATCTCGCGCCAGCTCTGGTGGGGGCACCGTATCCCCGCCTGGTATTGCGGTGACTGCCACAAGATCACCGTCGCTCGCGACACACCGGAGAGCTGCGAACACTGCGGATCGCGCACGCTTACGCAGGAAACCGACGTCCTCGATACGTGGTTCTCGTCGGGCCTGCTGCCCATCTCCGTCTTCGGCTGGCCGGCGAACACGCCCGACCTCGCCGAGTTCTACCCCACCGACCTGCTCGTTACCGGCTTCGACATCCTGTTCTTCTGGGTGGCCCGCATGATCATGTTCGGCTGTCACTTCATGCTCGACGTGCCCATGCCGGACGGCTCTGCCCGCACGCTGAAAGACGCCGTGCCCTTCCGCGAGGTCTACATCCACGCACTGGTGCGCGATGCCGATCGGCAGAAAATGTCGAAGACCAAGGGCAACGTCATCGATCCCATCGAGATCGTCGAGCGCTACGGCACTGACGCGGTGCGCTTCACGCTCGCCACCATGGCTTCGCCCGGCACTGACATCGCGTTCTCTGAAGCGCGCACAGAGGGCAATCGCGCCTTCGCGAACAAGATCTGGAACGCGGCGCGTTTTCTGTTCATGCAGATCGGCCTCGCGAAAGACGCAGGCGTCACGGTCGACCTCAGCGAAGCCGCGCTCGCAACCGCTCTGCGCAACGAGGCCTCCACATCGCTGCTGGACCGCTGGATCACTTCGCAGTTCAGCGCACACGCCGGAGCCGTCAATCGCGCACTCGGCGAGTACCGCTTCGACGAAGCCTCCAACCTGGTCTATGCATTCTTCTGGGGCGACTTCTGCGATTGGTATCTCGAGTTCGCCAAGCTGCGGCTCGATTTCACCACCGACGTATCGAAGGCCACCGCTCGCGAGAGCCTGGCGGTGCTGGTCGCCGTCTTCGAAGCATCGCTGCGCCTGCTCTCGCCTTTTATGCCCCTCCTCACCGAGCAGCTTTGGCACTCGCTCTATGACGGCAAGCCGCCCTGCCGCTCCATCGCACTGTCGCGCTACCCGCAGGAAAGCGATGCCGCTCAGCACGCGGGCGTCCTGCGGGAAGTTGAGCAACTGCAGCAGCTCATCACAGCCGTCCGCGCCGCCCGTAAGGATGCCAGCGTGCCGGAGCGCGAGCCCGTCCCCATCCTCATGCGTACCGCGGATGCTTCTGTGTTCGAGCAGAACCTGGCGACGATCCAGCGGCTTGCCAAGGTCACGACACTCGAGCGCGTCCAGCAGCTTCCGGAAGCCTTGGCGCACCGCAGCACGCCCCTGTTCGACGTCGCCGTCGTTTACGAAAAGCCGGTAGACGCAAAAGCCGAGCGCGAGCGACTGTCGAAGGAGCTCGCCCGCCTTGAAAAAGAAAAAGAGAACAGCGATCGCCAGCTCGGCAATGAGGCGTTCCTCGCCAAG